>JBHICL010000278.1:0-4765 GCA_046759605.1 Alphaproteobacteria bacterium
AAAGCCAAGGCCAACATGGAAAGCGAGTGCATGGACGAGGTCATGAAGGCCAAGGCCATCGTCGAAGGCAAGGAGATGATGGAGGACAAGAAGACCAACTGACGGCATAATCGCCCTTGGGTCGTGCGGGACGGAGAGCAAAGGGAGGCGTATTGCCGTGCGGAAAATTGGGCTGAGCGTCGTAGGCGCGGCGTGTATCGCCGCGCTCGCGATGGTTTCGAGCACGATCTCGTCAGCGGGGCCCGACGGCAGGCTGACCGTCGTCGAGCTGTTCACCTCGCAGAGCTGCTACTCGTGCCCGCCGGCCGAGGCGTTTCTGGGCGAGCTGGTCTCCGAGCGCGCCGATGTCCTCGCGCTCGAGTTCCACGTCGACTACTGGGACGACCTGGTCTACGGCTCCGCAGGCCGCTGGAAGGACATTTTCTCGAGCCACGCGTACACCGAGCGGCAGTTATCCTACAACAAGGCGATCCGCGGCCGGCCGAGCGTGTATACACCACAGATGGTGATCGACGGGCGGGAAGAGGCCGTAGGCACGCGGCGATCCGAAATCCTGTCGGCGATCGGCCGCGCGGCCCTGGATGGCAAGCCGCGCCTCGAAGTGTCGGTGGAACCCGACACCGCCGGAGGACTACTCGTCCGTATCGAAGGGCCGATCGAGGAAGACGCCGCGGTGTGGCTGGTCCGGTTCCAACGCGAGGCGACAACCAGGGTCCTGCGCGGAGAAAACCACGGCAAGACCCTCACGAACCACAATATCGTCAAGGAGGTGAGCCGCATCGCCGACTGGGACGGACGGTCCACGTCGGTGTCGGTGCGGGATCTTGACCTCCCTCCGGGCGACACCTGCGCCGTACTGGTTCAGCCGCACCGTCTGGGTCGGATCTTCGGAGCCGCGATCTGCCCCGCCACCAGCTCCTGACCGACGGGCGGTAGCCCGCGGCGACCGCGGACGGACCTGCCGGCCGGAGGTGTAGGCCGCCTCGAGGGGGTGCGGCCTGTCCTCGTCGTTTTTTGATGGGTGGCCCGGACGGAAAAAGGGGACACGATGTGCCCCCCTTTCCGAACCTCGGGTTACGGCGCGCTCGCCACCTGCCACGAGCCGTTGGACTGCACGCGCATCGGCATCTTTTTCACGATCGCCGACTTGCGCCGGATGGCGGGCTTGGCGGTCGACTTCCTCGCGATGACCTTCTTGGCCGGCGATTTTCTCATCGGGCGCTTAGCCGACGACTTCCTCGCAATCGACTTTTTCGCGATCGTCTTTTTCGCCGCTATTTTCTTCTTGCCGATGGTCTTTTTCGCGATCGTCTTTCCGGCGGCCGGCTTCCTGGCGATCTTCCGCCGGGTCGTCGGCTTCCGGGCCGATGTCTTTTTCGCGGTGGTTTTCCTTGCCGTCGTTTTTTTCGCAGAGGCTTTCTTTTTGGAAGCAGCCTTCATCGTCCCCGTCTTGGAGATGGTGGCAGGCTTCTTCGCCAACTTCTGCACGTCGGCCGTGACCTTCTTCGCCCGCGTGGTGACCTTCTTGGCGTCCGATGTCAGCGTCTTGACGAACTTGCTGGCGTCGGCGCTCAGCTTCTTGACGTCGCTTTCCAGGGATTTCACCGCGGCGGATAGAACCTTCATGGTGTGCGTCATGTTCATCTGCGACCCCATGCTTGCTCTTGCAGTCGTCTTTCTCGACTTGGTTCTCCGACGTGCGGTCGAGATCCTGCGGCTACGGCTAGAGATGGACGTACTCAACTTTGGCTTCCTGGTGCCGGCGGTTTTTCGCGCCGTCCTCGCAGTAGCAGCCATGAGTCTCTCCTTGATTGTCAACCAAGCGACGCCTTACAAAGCGCCACTCGGGCGCTCAGTAACCAAAAGAAATTACCAATTTGCTAAGATCACGAGATGAGAACTTCGAATTTCACCAAAAAAACAACAGATACCGCTTGAATGTCGAAGTAAAAAGCAAGCATGTGCACCTATTCATTATTTGCGGTCACCATCTCATGATTAACCGGCCACGGTTCACTTCATAGCCGTCAAGACGATTCAAGAAATCGGTCCCCAGCAATGAGATACCTATGGGAGCCTCGTTCACCGCCGCCGGAACGTCGTACTCGACGAACTGGCCGATGCGGAGCTGGCGCAACGTGACGGGAGCGGCCCGAACGACGCCGTTCGCCGTGCGCGCGCTCAAGGTGAACCTGAGCATTCCGCGGGGGATCCCGATACGCCGCGCGTCTTCCGGAGACAGCACGACCATGGTCGCGCCGGTGTCGACCATGAACCGAACGTTTTCCCCATTCACGGCGGCGTCGACGAAAAAGTGGCCGTTGGGAGCCGCGTTGAAAACCATCTCCCGGCTCGCGGTCGCGGGCGCCGGTTGCGGCCGAACAACGGGATCCTCATTGGCTTCCATCTGTTGTAGCGTGCCGCCGGCAGGCTTCTGGAACCCAGCGTAGTGGAACAGGGCCACCGAAATGACCGCCGTGATGATGCTGACGAGGACAACGTCGCGAACCAGCGACCACATGGAGCGGGCTCCCTGCGGGTGGTTCCGGCACGAGCGGTATGCCCCGTCACGGAACCCGTGAGCACTATCGCGGTAAAATGGATAACGTATCGCTAACAGCGACATCCTGCTCGCGCGTCATGCCGCGGAGGCGCGAGCGGCGCCGCAAGAGGCCACGACAGGCGTGAACCTGAGGCAGCACGTCTACCATGTCCTGGAGGGCGGCGGGCCGGACCGCCCCGCCCGCATCATCTTCGACTGGATCATGGTGATCCTGATCATCGCCAACGTTGCCGCCGCGGCTGTCGAAACCGTCGAACCGATCAAACGACGCTTTGGTTTGCAGCTTGCGGCTTTCGAGCTTTTTTCCATAGCCATCTTCACGATCGAGTACCTCGCTCGCCTGTGGGTCGCGCCGGAACACCTGCACCTGCAGGCACGGGGCCCGCTGGGCGCGCGCCTGCGTTTCGCCTGCAGCCCCTTTGCCCTGATCGATCTCCTGGCGATCCTGCCGTTCTACCTGTCGCTCCTGTTTCCAGCCATCGACCTCCGCGCCCTGCGCGTGTTCAGACTGCTGCGGCTGCTCAAGCTGGCGCGCTACTCGCCGGCGCTCGCCACGCTGGGACGGGTGCTGGCCGACGAGCGGCGGGCGCTCGGCGCCGCGCTGCTTATCATGCTGGGACTGCTGACGCTGGCCTCGACCGTCATGTACCACATCGAAAGGCATCACCAGCCCGGTGCCTTCGGAAGCATCCCCGAGACCATGTGGTGGGCGTTGGCCACGCTCACGACCGTCGGCTACGGCGACATCGTTCCGATATCGCCGGCAGGCAAGTTGGTCGGCGGGATCGTCATGATCTTCGGCCTGGGCATGTTCGCGCTGCCCATCGGCATCATCGCTTCCGGTTTCGCCAGCGAGATCCATCGACGCGACTTCGTGGTGACCTGGGGGATGGTCGCGCGCGTCCCTTTGTTCGCCGATCTCGACGCCCTTTCCGTGTCACGGATCACGAACCTCCTGCGCGCGCGGGTCGTGCCACCCGGCACGGTTATCATTCGCAGGGGACAGGAGGCAGACGCCCTGTATTTCATCGCCTCGGGCCAGGTCGAGGTGGAGCGGTCGCCGGAGCCGGTGCGCCTCGCGGACGGCGACTTCTTCGGAGAAATCGCCCTCCTTACCGGAGGCACACGGACCGCGACGGTACGCGCGGTCACCCGGTGCCGGCTGCTGGTTCTGGAGGCCAGCGACTTCCACGACCTTATCGAAGCCGACGGCGAGCTGCAGAAGGCCATTTCGACCGTCGCCGAAGAGCGGATGGCCTGAGGCCATGCCCATGCCCCGCCTGGGGTCTGTCAGGACAATGAGCCGATGCGGGTCGGCAGGACGAATCTCTTCAGATCCACCGCGAACTGCGGCGTGCGCTCTCCTCGTCTTCGCTTTCGACGTGGCGCCTTCCCGCCATCCACCGGCGTGCGCAAGAACTCGGGGATCGGTGTGTGGAGGCGTGCGTTCCCATTCGCCTCACGCTCGTCGCGATCGCCGCCCGGAGCCTCACCGTTGCAGGGCTCCCGCTCCACCTCGCCGGCGGAGGATGAAACGTCGGCGCCGCCCGCAGCGACCTCTTCCGCCACGCCGTCATCCGCTTCGGTCCGCGGCGGCTCGGCGCCGTTCCCGTCCGGCCGCTCCGTCACGCCGCCATCGACCGGACCGAGGTCCGGCGGCGGCGCGCTTTCCGACCGCGTCGTCTCGAGCAGCCGGAGAAGTCGGTTCGTCCCCTCCTGCATCTGCAACAGCAGATCCTGTTGCCCCTGCCGCAGGCCAAGCTCACGCTTCTGCAGCTCCCGGAGTTGACCGAGCTCGCTGATGAGCGCGTCCACGCGTCTGCTGAGGCGTTCGTTCTCCCGCAGCAACCGTTTCAGCTCCACCGCCTGCAGTTCCACGATGGGCGCCAGGTCCTCGCGGTCGAGCTCGGTCATTGCGATCACCTATCCCGTCAAGGCATCACAAGTAACGCGGAAACTCAAACAACCCTGCTTGGAAGCCGATGGTGACGCGGCGGGGTAAACAGGGTGTTAATCAACGCGGACGGAATTGTATACGTCTCGACATCACTCAACGTCTGCTTGACCTGAATCAAGGCCGGTCGATCAGCCATCCCGGTATCTTCGCCCGGTGTTCTCGAACGCGAGAGGCGCGCGGCACACAAAGCACGGAAGGACGATCCATGCTGACCGCAAGAGACGTGATGACCACCGACGTCGTCA
>JBHICL010000279.1:0-4740 GCA_046759605.1 Alphaproteobacteria bacterium
AAGGAGAATTCCCCATGCCTCTAGTTCAGGTCAAGCTGATCGAGGAAACCTTGTCTGAGGCGCAGAAGCAGGAAATGATTAAACAAGTGCCCGAGCGTCATAAAGGAGGCCCTATGCGTCCCTGGAAAGCCGTCGCCGTCCTTGCCGTCCTCACCCTCCTCGCCGCCCTGCCGGTCGCGACCGCCGAGGCCCAGCTCAAGGGCGAGTACAAGATCGGCGTCCTCGAGCCGCTCACCGGCCCGCTCTCGTCGGAGGGCAAGCGCCACCTGGCCGGCTACGAGATCATGCGCGACCTCATCAACGAGCGCGGCGGGGTCATGGGCAAGAAGCTCACCTTCGTCGTCGCCGACATCCCGAACCCCACGGCCGCGGCGAGCGAGGCGAACCGCCTGATCAGCCGCGAGGGGGTCAAGATCATCACGGGGAGCTTCTCCTCCACCCTCTGCGGCGCCGCGAGCGAGGCGGCCGCGCGCCAGAACGTCATCTACTGGGAGACCTCCTGCGTCGATCCGCGCTTCACCCGGCGGGGGCTCAAGACGACCTTCCGGACCGAGATCGACGGCATCGGCTTCGGCTGGTACCAGGTCGAGTTCGCCGTGAAGTACGTGGCGCCGCGGCTCGGCAAGAAGCCGAGCGACCTGCGCGTGGTCTTCCTCTCGGAGGACTCCTCCTACGGCCAGGGCGCCACAGAGGCGGCGCGCGAGCGGGCGAAGAAAGAGTTCGACATGAAGGAGCTCGCCGCCGAGTACTACAACTACCAGACGATCAACGACTTCACGCCGATCCTCGTGAAGTTCAAGCAGTTGAACCCGGACATCATGTTCGGCATCTCCCGCAACAACGACGCGATCCTCCTCTGGAAGCAGGCGAAGGAGCAGAACTTCGTGCCGAAGGCGGTGATCACGGCGGGCGCGACGGGCTTCGGCTCGCCGGACTTCGGGAAGGCCCTCGGCAACGACGCCAACGGCCCCTTCGCTCTCCTCGAGCCCGGCCCCGGCTTCAAGGTGGAGGGCCTCCCGCCCGCGGGCCAGGACATCGAGAAGGCCTTCCGCGCGGCCGTGGAGAAAGAGACGGGCTCCTATCCGCTCGGCGGCCACCAGCTCTCCGCGGGCGGCCTCTGGATCCTGAAGCTCGTCCTCGACAAGGCTGGCACCGACGAGCTGAACGCGTTCCGCAAGGCCGTCTTCGCGCTCGACCTGCCCGTGGGCTCGTCGGTCAACGGCTGGGGCGTCGAGTTCGACGAGACCGGCCAGAACTCGAACGATCGCGTCCAGCACTACATGCTCCAGTGGCAGAACGGCGAGCTGGTGACGGTGTGGCCGGAGCGGTTCACGACCAACCGCACGAAGTGGCTGCCGCTGCCCGCGTGGGACATGCGGAAGTAGCGCGGTCCCGACGTCAATGACCGACCGCTCCCGGTGCCCCGGGCCACCCCCGGGGCGCCGGCTCTTCGCCCCGCGTCTCCGGCGTGGGCGCGCCCGGGGAGCCCTCTAGCATGGCCGTCCTCCCCCAGCTCGTCGTCTCGACGATCCTGCTCGGGGGCATCTACGCGCTGATCGCCGTCGGCCTGACGCTGATCTTCGGGATCATGCGCGTCGTGAACTTCGCCCACGGCGAGTTCCTGATGCTGGGCATGTATCTCGCCTTCTGGTCGTTCACGCTCTGGACCCTCGACCCCTACCTGGTCCTCGTCGTCGCCGTGCCGGTCTTCTTCGTCGTCGGGCTCCTCTCCTACTGGCTCGTCATGCGCGCGGTCATCAGGGCTTCGCACAACGTCCAGATCTTCACGACGGTCGGCCTCTCCATCGCGCTCCAGAACACGGCGCTCGTCCTCTGGACGGGAGACTATCGCTTCGTCAGGCCCTGGCACGCCTCCGAGGTCGTCCGCACGGCCGGCGCCGCGCTCAACCTCTCGCAGATCGTCGCCTTCGCCGTGGCCCTCGCCTTCACGCTCGGGCTTATGGCCGTCATGAAGTTCACCCACGCCGGGCGCGTCATGCGCGCAACGGCCCAGGACCGCGAGGCCGCCACGCTCATGGGGATCGACACCGAGCGTGTCTACCGCCTCGCCTGGGCGATCGGGATCGTGTGCGTCGGCGTGGCAGGCGTTCTCCTCTCGCCGGTCTATACCGTGTACCCGCAGGCCGGGCTCCAGTTCGTGCTGCTCGCCTACGTCGTCGTGGTGCTGGGGGGCCTCGGCGACATGCGAGGCGCGCTGCTCGGGAGCCTCATCGTCGCCGCGGTGGAGACCGTGGGCGCCTACACCGTCGGCATCGCCTGGAAGGAAGTACTCTACTTCGTCCTCTTCATCCTGGTGCTCGTCTTCCGCCCGGCCGGCCTCTTCGGCCAGCGCGGGGCGGAGACGCTCGGCGCATGATCCGCCGGCACACGGGCGTGATCATCCTCTTCGGCCTCGCGGCGCTCTCGCCGCTCTTCACCGGCGACGCCTACTTCCTCGACATGATCGTGCTCATCCTCATGTGGGGGGCGATCTCCTCCGCCTGGAACGTCGCCGGCGGCTACGCGGGGCAGGTCTCGCTCGGGCACGCGGCCTTCTTCGGCATCGGCGCCTACTCCGCCGCGGTCCTGACCGTCCACTGGGGCCTCTCGCCCTGGATCGGCCTCGTCCTCGGCATGGCCCTCTCGATCGTGGCAGGCCTCCTCATCGGCTTTCTCAGTATCCGCCTGCGCGGCCCCTACTTCGTACTCGCCACGATCGCCTTCGCCCAGGTGCTCCTCATCTCGGCGAGCCGCTGGCGCGAGATGACGATGGGCTCCGAGGGCATCCCGGTGCCGTTCAAGCCGGGCTTCTGGACGCTCGGCCTCGCGAGCAAGGTGTCGTGGCTCTACCTCATGCTCGCCTTCGCCCTCCTGCTCTACCTCGTCCAGGTCTACCTCGAGGTCTCGCGCATGGGCTACCAGCTCGCCGGCGTGCGCGAGGACGAGGATGCCGCCCAGGCGCTCGGCATCCCGAGCCGTCGCCTGAAAGTGATCGCCATCGCGATCAGTGCAGCCCTGACGTCGGCGGGAGGGACCTTCTGGGCGCAGTACGTAGGCTTCGTCGATCCCTTCTACGTCTTCTCGATCGAGCTCAGCATCCTCTTCGCCCTCAACACCATCATCGGCGGCACGGGCACCGCGCTCGGCCCCTTCCTCGGCTCGATCCTGATCACGTCGTTCGAGCACTACCTGCGCGCCACGCTCTCGGGCATCGCCCCGGGCCTGATCGGCATCCACCTAATCATCTTCGGCTGCCTCCTGATCATCATGGTCCGCTTCGCGCCCCAGGGGCTCGTGGGCGCGCTCGGCGCGCTCTTCAACCGGCGCGAGCGCGTCGCCCAGAGGGAGCGCCTTGCTCGCACTTGAGGCGGTGACGAAGCGCTTCGGCGGGCTCACCGCGGTGGGCGGCGTCTCGCTTCGCGTCGAGCAGGGCGACCTCCTCGGCATCATCGGCCCGAATGGTGCCGGCAAGACGACCCTCTTCAACGTGATCTCGGGCTACTACCGGCCCGAGGGCGGCCGCGTCGTCTTCGACAACCGCGACATCACCGGGCACCCGCCCCACGAGATCTGCCGCCTCGGGCTCACGCGCACCTTCCAGATCGTGAAGCCCTTCGGGAACCTCTCCGTGCGCGACAACGTGACGATCGGCGTGCTGACGCGCGTCGGCTCCGTCGCCGCCGCGCGCCCCGAGGCCGAGCGTATGGTCAAGATGTGCGACCTCGCCCCCTACGCGGAGGTGCCGGCGAAGTCGCTTCCGATCGGCTTGCGCAAGCGCCTGGAACTGGCCCGCGCCCTCGCCACGCGTCCGCGCCTGCTGCTGCTCGACGAGGTCATGGCGGGGCTGAACCCCTCGGAGCTCGCGGGCATGGTCGAGCTGATCCGGCACGTTCACGCCGAGGGCGTGACGCTGATCGTCATCGAGCACATCATGGCGGCGATCATGCGCCTGGCCCGGCGGATCGCCGTGCTCCACCACGGCGAGAAGATCGCGGAGGGCATGCCGGCCCAGATCGCGCACGACCCGAAGGTGGTGGACGCCTACCTCGGCGAGGAGTTCACCCTTGAGTAGGAACGAGGCGCTGCTGAGACTGGAAGGAGTTAATGCCTTCTACGGCGATCTCCAGGCCCTGCACGACGTCGCCTTCGAGGTCTACGACAAGGAGATCGCCGCCGTCGTGGGCGCTAACGCCGCTGGCAAGACCACGACCCTCCGCGTGATCTCCGGCACCCTCCTGCCCCGCGCCGGCCGCGTCACCTTCCAGGGCCAGGACCTCGGGGAGGTCCCCGCCCACCGCCGCGTGGACCTCGGCATCGTCCAGGTCCCCGAGGGCCGGCGGCTCTTCCCCTTCATGACGGTGATGGAAAATCTATTGTTGGGCGCCCACACGCAGGCCGCGCGCGCGGCGAAGGATCAGACGCTCCAGGAGGTGTTCGGGCTCTTCCCCGTGCTGGACGAGCGCAAGGCCCAGCTCGCCGGCTCCCTCTCCGGCGGCGAGCAGCAGATGCTCGCCATCGGCAGGGCGCTCATGGCCCGCCCCCGGCTCCTCATGCTCGACGAGCCAACGCTCGGGCTCGCCCCCGTGTTCGTGAAGCGCATCTTCGAGATCGTGCGGACCATCAACGAGAGCGGCGTGACCGTGCTCCTCGTCGAGCAGAACGTCCGCCAGGCCCTCGCCCTCGCCCACCGGGCCTGCGTGCTGGAGAACGGCCGCCTGACTTTGACCGGCCCCTCCCAGG
>JBHICL010000280.1:0-4724 GCA_046759605.1 Alphaproteobacteria bacterium
GGGTCCGGCATGACGAGCATGTCGCTTTCTTGGATCTCCTGGAAGCCGCGGATCGACGAGCCGTCGAAACCGATGCCATCGACGAATGTGTCGGCGGTTATAGCGCTGGGTGGTACAGAGAAGTGCTGCCATATCCCTGGAAGGTCGGTAATGCGGACGTCCACCATCTGGACCTTGCGGTCCTTGATGGCCTTGACGACGTCTTCGGCCGTGGTGCAACTGAGGGACATCGAAAGTGCTCCTTTTCTGCGGTTTTGGTTGTCCTCGAAAGCTGGGTCTCGCCAAAGAGGGTTGCCGGGGTCCTGCGCCGTCGGGTGTGCCGGTCGTCTGGTTCGCTGAAAACGAGCGACGCGTCAACCCACTCATCGAGCGCGCCACGAACGCCTGGCGCCACGCACGACAGGATCGAGCCCGACCCCGTCCGTGGATCGCCATGCTTGCCGGTGGTCCGTTGAGTCTTTCGCAGATCCCGGCGGTTGGGCGCCCCCTTATATCTCCTCTCGAACAATCGCGAGCCCGGAGATGGCCAGGGTCTCCCGGGACCCTGTTGATGCTCGTCCCAGTTTGACACGTGTGCCCGGCGCTGCAAGCCGCCGATACGGTACCTGTTCATAACCTCGAGCAACGGAATTTGCGAATGGGACGTGCGGGTCTGCCGGTGGTTGCCTTTCGCCGGGGCGCTCGGGGATCGACCGCTTACCAGGGCTTCGAAACGGTGTAGTCTGGCCCGGTCAGGGGCAAACGGGGTCACAGAGGAGAGGAGAGATGTCCGTCGAGGAGGCAAAGGCCATCGTGGATCGCTTCTTTACCGAGGTCTGGCTGAGGAAGAACCTCGCACACCTGGAAGAGCTGGCGGAGGACGTGGTCCTGCACAACGCCGATGCCGTGGTGAGGGGCGGGAGGCGTGGAAAAGAACGTTCCTGCCGTTCTTCGAGGGATTCCCGGATCTGGAGCTTTCCATCGAGTTCATGGTCGCGGAGGGAGACATGGTCGCGCTGCGCTGGACGGCGATGGGGACGCACAACGGTGAGTTTCGCGGCATTTCCGCAACGGGCCGGAGGATCAACGTGACCGGTATAGCTGTCTACCGGGTTTCCGGCGGACGGATCGTCGAGCTCTGGAGCCAGCCCGATGCCCTTGGCCTGTTACGACAGATCGGCGCCATCCCGGAGCCGGGGTGATCCCGTGCCGCGCGCCAGTGCTCGCGCCACAAACCCAGAGGGGAGGTTGACATGGAGAATGCTCTTCGAGAGGTGACGGTCCTGATTACCACGTATGGCGTGGACGTGATCGGCGCTGTCGTTCTCCTCGTCGTCGGTCTGTTCGTGGCCGGCTGGACCCAGCGCATCGTCGAGCGCGGTCTTGCCAAGACGGAAAAGGTCGACGAGACGCTGAGGCACTTCTTCGCCAGTCTTGCCAAGTACTTCGTCATCGCCTTCACCGGAATTGCGGTGCTTTCACAGTTCGGGGTCCAGACCGCCAGCCTGATCGCCATTTTCGGCGCCGCGGGCCTGGCCATCGGCCTCGCCTTGCAAGGCACGCTGAGCAACGTCGCCGCCGGCGTCATGCTGCTGCTCTTCCGGCCCTTCAAGGTTGGCGACTACATAGACGCCGGGGGCATCACAGGGACGGTCAAATCGATCAATCTGTTCATGACCGAGCTGGCCACCCCGGACAACGTCCAGGTTCTCGCGCCGAACAGCCAGATGTGGGGAAAGGCCGTCAAGAACTACAGCCATCATGAGACGCGACGCATCGACCTGGTGATCGGTATCGCCTACGAGGACAACATCGACGAAGCGATGGCGGCGGCCCACGCGGTCGTCAGCACCGACGCCCGGATCCTCGCGGATCCCGAGCCGATGATCGCGGTCACCGGGCTTGGCGATAGCGCCGTCGACCTCCTCGTTCGCGTTTGGTGCGCCGCGAGCGATTACTGGGCTCTCAAGTGCGATCTCAACAAAGGTCTCAAGGAGCGGTTCGACGCCGACGGCATCACGATTCCCTATCCGCAGCGAACGCTGCACCTCATCCAGTCCGAGGTCGAGAATCTGGCGACGGGAAAGGCGGCTTGACGACAGCCCAGACGCTTCGGATCTAAAGCGCGGCCACGATCGCGAGCGTGAAGAGGGCGCCCATGAAGGCTCCCGACAGGGCGACGAGGGAGTAGGCGATGAGCTGGTCCGAGACGGTGGGTTTGTCGTCCATGGATCACCCGAAGCGGTGTCTGCCGGCGCGCCGCTTATATCATCGGTCTCCGCGTCGCAAATACCCTTGCGCCGGGTGACTCGAAATTGACACAGGCCCGGCGCGCGCCGGTGTTTTCCGGCTAGGGTTCGCGACTCTGCACGTATCCCGCCTCTCGGATCTCTTCGAGAATCTGGTTCACCGCATCCATCGGCGTCCCCAGGGCGTGAATGACCTGCCCGGCCAGCTGCATGCTCGACTCGAGCGTCTCCGGGATCACCAGGGTCGCGCCGGCGGCGACGAGTTCTTGCGAATGCTGAATGTTCCGCGCTCGGGCAAACGTCGGCAGGTCGGGCCAGGTGCGCGCGATGTTGGCGACCGCCCGTCCGGCGGCCGTTGGATCGTCCATCGTCACGACAGCGACCGAGGCGCGGGCGGCGCCAATGCGCTCCAGCACTTCCGTCCGACTGGCGTCACCGTAATACACGGGAACGCCGCGCTTGCGTTGGCGGGCGACGCGGCGGGCATCTAGATCGAGGGATAGGAACGGGATCTTCTGTGCGTCCAGCATGCGCGCAACGGTCTGTCCGACACGGCCGAAGCCGGCGATAAGAACGTGGTCGGTCAGGTCGGCGGTCTCGGACTCGCGGGGGGCGAGATGCCTGCGCTCTTCGCGCGGCGTGAGCAGCGGCGCGAGTCGTTGCCCAAGGATCGCGCAGAATGGCGTCACCGCGAGCGACAGGCCGGCGACGATGAGGAAGAACTGGCCCGCCGCCGGACCCAGCAGCCCCTGCGCCATCGCCGCGCCGACGACCACGAAGGCGAACTCGCCGCCGGGACCCAGCAGCAGGGACGCGCGGGTCGTCACGTCCCGGGGCAGACCGAAGGCCTGGCACAGCGCCGCGGCGATAATGGCCTTGATGCCGATCAGGCCGAAGACCGACGCGACGATCCAGAATGCCAGGTCGGCCGCGGCGCCGAAGTCGATTCCCATGCCCACGGAGATGAAGAACAGGCTCAGTAGCAGGCCCCGGAAGGGCTGAATGTCCGCCTCCACCTGGTGATGGAACTCGGTCTCCGCGAGCAGGAGCCCGGCGAGAAACGCGCCGAGCGCCATGGACAGACCGGTGGCGCCCGTGATCGAGGCGGTGACAAGGATGGCGAGCAGCGTGGTGGCCATGAAGAGCTCGCGGCTGTGCTCGCCGGCGATCGCCCGAAACAAGGGCCGGAGCAGCCAGCGGCCGAGCAGGAATATGACGATGATGGCGATGAGGGCGCGACCGAGTGCGATGCCGAGGGACGGGAGAAGCGGGCCTTCACCACCGCCGAGCACGGTGACGATGAACAGGAGCGGCACCACCGCCAGATCCTGAAACAGGAGGACGCCGAAGGTAACGCGGCCAAGCCGGGAACCGATCTCGCCATGCTCCACCAGCAGCTGAAGGACCACGGCGGTGGACGACAGCGCGAGCGCGGCGCCGACGATGACCGAGGCGGGCGCGCTGTTGCCCCATGCGAAGGCGATGACGCCGATGGCGACGGCGGTCACCAGCACCTGGAGCGCGCCCAGGCCGAAGACGTGCCGGCGCATGGCCCAGAGCCGCTCGTAGGAAAGCTCGAGCCCCACGGTGAACAGCAGGAAGACGACGCCGAGCTGGGCGAGGGCGCGCACGCCGTCCGGGTCGTCCACGAGGCCGACCCCGGACGGGCCTATGAGGACGCCGACGGCGAGAAAGCCCAAAACGGGGCTTACGCGCAGGCGGTGGAACAACGGCACGATCACAACCGTTGCGACGAGGAAAAGCACCACCTCTTTGAGGAATGGGATATCGGGCACTTCGAACACGGGCGTGGCTCCATCGATGCGGCCATATGCGCGTCGGGCGGTGACGCATTCTATACCGCCGCCCCGACGGGTCACGCCTGCGCGGGCTTCACCGTGACCGCCAGGAGCTCGTGGTCGGAGATGGCCAGGCCGTTCTGGTCCACCGCCGGGATGATACGCGGGTCGGACGCGCAAAGGCCGCGCGTAAAGAACCAGTCTATCTTTTCCATCGGCTTGTCTGGCGGCTCGTGCGGACCCTTGCGGGTCGTCGTGCCCGGTGCGTTCGAGGCCGTCCAGTCGTAGCCCGCCCTGCTCGCCACGCCGAACAGCGGCTCGAAACGTATCGGATCGGCGAGTCGGTCCCGATCGGCGCGCGCCAGGCGCGCTTTGGACGCCCGCCGCTTCTCCGTCCTGGCGTCGATGGTGCTGGTGTTGAAGTCGCCGCCGATGATCGTCGGGCATTCGCCGTAGCACTGGTCGATGGCATCGATCAACGTGGTCATCTGTCCGGCGCGCTCTTCGGGGTTGCTGTGGCTCTCCAGATGAACCGAGACGCAGCAGACGTCGCTAGCGGCGATTCGGACGAGACCAGCCACGGCGATGCGGCCTCCGACGCGGCGCTCGCCGTTGGCGTGGCCAAACCAGGCGCCATTCTGGTCGAGCCGCAGCACCGCCGGGCGGCGGATGTCCCAGGGCGCCAGGATGGAACCCC
>JBHICL010000281.1:0-4702 GCA_046759605.1 Alphaproteobacteria bacterium
TTCGAGCGAAGCCTCGCGGAGCCCAGGAAGACGATCGTGTCCTTGACGTTCAATCTTTCGAACCGGGCTTCCGGCTCCAGGTACTCGGAAAGAATGCGCAACGACCGCGCTTCGCGGCTGTCGAGAAAAACTGCGTTGCGGTAGGCCTTGTTGGCCTGCGATCGAGATCTGGCCATCGGTTTCACAAACCCATTTCCGGAAGAGACGAACCTAGACGGCATTAAAGCACGTTGGACCCCACCACCGGAATCGCCCAGGCGGTGGCAACCTCCGTCCCTCACGAAAATTCAAGTTGCGGTGAGGTGTGACCCCGCGCACACGGCTCCACGCGTGACGTCCCCACGTAAGCCCCGAACATGGTGGATCGGGCGGCTTCCTTCCGGGCGCCGCCCACGTTCTAGGAGGAATAGAAATGACCGCACTTGCCCTTCGCTCCGCCTCGCTTGCGGACCCGGTGGCGCGCCACGCCCATTGGTTCTTGCGCATCTCGCTGGCGAGCGTCTACCTCTACCACGGCCTCACGAAGTTTCCGGTTCTCGACGGCATGGCCGCCATGCTGGGCCTTCCGGTCCTCGTCGTATTCCTGGTCGCCCTGACGGAGACCGTGGGCGGATCGCTGATCCTCGCCGGTGGATTTCTGCGCGGCGCATTGGGAGATCTGTCAACCCGCCTCGGCGCCCTCGTGGTGATGCCGGTCGTCCTCGGCGCCATCTCGATATTCCATTGGGGCCAGTGGACCTTCGTTGCCAGTGACAGCCATCCCATGGGTGGCATGGAGTTCCAGGTGACGTTGCTGTTGCTGCAGCTTTTCCTGATCTTCAAGGGCAACGGCCGGCAAGCTTGAGCCGGGTCGCCTTCCCGCAAGCCCCACCTTGCCTGAGATGCCCTCCCCCGCGCCGGCGTGGGGAGGGCGGTCGCATTCCGGCCCACGATGCGCTAGAGGGTCTGCCCCTGCTGCTTGACGAGCTCGAGTCCCTTGAGCGCCGGCGGATAAACGGGGTCATAGGAAAGCGCGCGCTCGAACGAACGCCTGGCATCCTCGATCTTCCCGAACTGCAGCTGGATGCGGCCCAGGTTGAAGTGCGGGAATTGGTAACAGCAATAGCGCTTGGCCTTCGTTGCCTTCTCGAGCCACGGGACCGCCTCCTCCAGCCGGCCCAGCTCCGTGAGGTAGACGCCGATGTCGTTGTAGGGGTTGCCAAAGTCCGGATCCAAGGGAATGGCCTTCTTAGCCTCGGCGATAGCCTCCTCGAGCCGGCCCAAGTGGCTGAGCGACCAACCGAGATAGGTCTGCGCCTCGGCCGTCGGATGGAGCTCTATCGACTGACGGTACAGCTCGACGGCGTCGGCATAGCGCTGCAACATATGGAGGACATAGCCCTTCCACCACAGCTCCAGGGCCTCCCGCGGAGGGGAGGATCCCTCCACTTCCTCGGCTGGAACAGGCGTGCCGGCGACCCAGACCCATAGGAGGGTCGAAGACATCAGCACACGGAAGATGCGACAGCGCATCGGCCACCTCCCACCCCGCGGGCCGCGTGGGCATCCTGCCGGTTCGAACGCACGGCCTCAATAACGCAACACGCCGAGTCTGCAAAACGATATCTGGCCGCTTACGGGCCCGGCTCGGGACCGATCCGTGCGGTCGCCAAGCCGCTGGAATGGATCCCACACTCTGTCTTCTCCGAGCCGGCCCAGCGTCCCGATCGGCGGTCGCCGGATGGATCCGTCGTCCGCGTGCAGGGGATGCAGCCGATGGACAGGAAGCCGTTGTCGTACAGAGGGTGACGGGTCAGCCGGTGCCGGGCGTAGTAGTCGTCGACCTGCGAGACGGTCCAGCGGGCGAGGGGGTTGATCTTGACGAGCCCCCTTTCCACTTCGATCGTCGGCAACCGGGCACGGGTCGTCGCCTGAAACCTCTTGCGCCCCGTGATGACCGCGTCGAACTCGGCCACGGCCCGCATGTAGGGCTCGACCTTTCTCAGATGGCAGCAACGGTCGGGGTCACGGCGCCACAAGTCCCCTCCCGGGTCGGCATGAGCAAGCACGGCAAGCTCTGGACGCACCACCCGCACATCGGCGAGGCGCAGCCGAGCGGTCAGCTCCTCCCGATACCTAAGCGTCTCGTCGAACAGCTTGCCGGTGTCGACGAAGATCACCGGAACGGTCGCGTCGATGGACGCCACCATGTGCAGAAGCGCCGCACTCTCGGCGCCAAAGGACGACACGACGGCGATTCGCCCGGCAAGCTCCCCGAGAAGCGGCTCCACCAAAGCCGCGCCGTCGCGTCGGCCATAGCGCGAGATGAGCTCTCGGGCCCGCCGCGCCGCGTTCCACCCTACCGGCGAGGTGTCCCTTCGCTCAACCGCCTGCTTCGCTCCTTCCGGAGTGAGGGCGCCCGCCCACACCATCGCCGGTCTCCAGTCTCGAGATGTCGCCATTCCGACAGAACACTGTATATATGATTATACTACAAATAGAAAAGTTCATTATAGAGATTATACATTATTTATTCGTATTTTGTTCCTCGAAATCGCGGGACAAGCCCCCTGTTGCTGTGGCATTTTCCCGGGCCGGAGAAGTACGAGTCCAAAAAAGAGTGGAATAATGAGAGACAACGTACAACCTGTCCCTGTAGGATTCAGAACCGTGACACCCCACCTCGTCGTGGCCGGCGCCACCGACGCCATCGCCTTCTACGATAAGGCTTTCGGGGCTGTTGAGATCGGCCGACAGATGACACCGGACGGCAAGCGCGTGCTGCACGCGACGCTGCGCATCGGCGACTCCATGCTGATGCTGGTCGATGCTTTCCCCGAGTTCGGCAGCATTGATCCGAAGGCCCTCGGCGGCTCACCGGTCGACATTCACCTCTACGTCCATAACGTGGACACCGTCTTCGATCGCGCGGTCGAGGCCGGCGCCACTGTCACCATGCCGGTCGATGACATGTTCTGGGGCGACCGGTACGGACGGCTGACAGACCCGTTTGGTCACAAGTGGTCCATCGCGACGCGTGTACGTGAGGTTACCCCCGAGGAACTCGAGGCCGGCGCTTCCGCCGCCTTCTCGGGGCCTCCCGAAGGCTAGGTTCGTCGAAAGCCAGCGGAACGACGACGTTCGCCGCGTTGGCGCGGCCTTCGACCACCACGCCGGCTGTGGCGCCGTTACCTCGCCGACAACCCACGCTTCATTTGGCTGCTCGCGGCCCAGAGACTTGGGCTGCGGACGTTCCCGGTAGACACATGGAGCGCAAGCGCGCAGGCGGAGAGGCGACAGGTCCACACCCGGTGTGGGCGCCGAGCTCAAGCAAATATTTACGAGAATGAAATAATAGTCATGTAGCGAAACACAAAGCGACAGGAAGTCTTCCGCGCCGCAGGAAGTGACGATGAAGCCGAAAGTTATCGCGCACCAGGGCAGCAGTCAGGATCGTCCGGGGAATACGTGGCCGGCCTTCGAAGCTGCCTTGAGCGCCGGCGCCGACACGATCGAATGCGACGTTCTAGCCACCGCCGACGGCGAGCTCATAATCCGCCACGATTTCTATCTCAACGGCTCGCGCGTCTCGGAAATGGATGGGCGGCTCGTCCGGCGCCTTGACCCCCGAACGGTCATGCTCGCCGACTTGATCGATTGGGCCGGGACCAAGGGCATCGGCCTCCTCCTGGAGTTCAAGGACACGATGTCGATCAGCCGGCTCGAACGGCACCTCGGAGGCAGGAGCACCGACGGCCTGACCTTCGGTTCCTTCAACGGCCCCAACCTCCTGGAGCTGCGGGAACGCGTGCGGGCGCCGAGAACGTCGATGATGATCGGAAGCGTCATTGGTGTGGAGGAAATGGCATTCCTCGCCAATCGCTATCGCTGCGACGAGGTCCACCCGTGTTGGGAGGCGCGGGACCCTTATCCCCACAGTCTGATGTCCGCCGAAAGGATCGCGTCTCTCCGCGACAAGGGCCTCAAGGTCACCTTGTGGCACGAGGAAAGGGAGGATCAGCTCGCACGCCTCGTGAGCCTGGCCCCCGATGCCATATGCACGAACACGCCCGACACCCTGCGTCAGCTGGTCGACGAGGTGGCGGTCTGAACGAACCCCGCCGCCCGGCGTAGGCGGCGACGCCGCGGCGACGGCAACACCGTACCCCCGCCGGATGATCCAGGTGAGCCAGTCGCCAACGGCATCGTGCTTTGCTAACGTCCATGGCGTCAATCCGTTGCCATGGATTGAGGTCAGAGGCGCAAGACTCCAAATACGGTGAGATGAATGCCAAGAAGGTTCCGGGCCCAGGCCTGGCCGGATTGGCGACGTGTGCCACGACTGGTTCCGCGCAAGATGATGGAGGGATAATGGCATCGGACAAGGTGATGCGAGCGGCCCACGCCGCCGCCGCCGTGGTCGCGCTTGCCTCCTTGAACGCGTTTTCGGCTCGCGCCGATGAGGCCAGCATCGCCCGCGGGGAGTATGTGTTCCGATCGGCGGGCTGCATAAGCTGCCATACGGACAGCAAGAACGATGGACCGCTCCTCGGCGGGGGCCGCAAGCTCGAAACGCCTTTCGGCACTTTCTATGGCCCGAACATCACACCGCATCCCGAGCACGGCATCGGCGCCTGGAGCGAGGAAGACTTCGTTCAGGCCCTCCGCCATGGCGTATCGCCCGATGGACGGCATTACTTCCCGGTTTTTCCATACACCTCCT
>JBHICL010000282.1:0-4678 GCA_046759605.1 Alphaproteobacteria bacterium
TGGTGTCCCCAACGGGATTCGAACCCGTGTTGCCACCTTGAAAGAGTGGAGTCCTAGGCCTCTAGACGATGGGGACACGGAAGGGCGTGAGACCACATAGCGGCAGGAAGGGGGGAAATCAAGCCCCTCGCCCCAGGGGCACCCGGGCGGCGTCCTCGACCACCAGCTGCACCCGCGCCTCGCCGCGCCAGTGGTCCGCGCGCAGCTTGCCGGCGACGTGCAGCGGCAGGCCGCGCGTGGCCAGAAGCGCCTGGCCCAGGGGCTCACCGGCACAGCGGAACGCGATCGCACGCAGGCGGCCCCCGGCGCCGCCCGTCAACACCGCGCGCACGTGCTCGCCGCCGACGATATCGGCCTGAACCACCCTCGCCTCGGTGATCGCAAAACGGGGCTCGGGATTGCCGACGCCGTAGGGCGCAAGGCGCTCCAGGGCCGACACCAGCTCCGGCCCCGCCGCGGCGGGCGTCAGGGCTCCGTCGAGCCGAAGCGTCGGCACGAGCTGACCGGGCTCGAGCGCCGCCCCGACGCGCTCGTCGAGAAAATCCCGGAGCGCCCCCACCTGCTCGCGCGCCACCGTGAGGCCCGCGGCCATCCGGTGCCCACCGCCATCGATCAACAGGCCCGCCTGGCGCGCCGCGATGACGGCGCTCCCCAGGTCGATACCGTCCACCGAGCGGCCGGAACCCTTGCCCACCTCACCGTCGATGGCGACCACGATGGCCGGACGGTTGTAGCGCTCGCGCAGACGGCTGGCGACGATGCCGATCACACCGGGGTGCCAGGCCTCGCCGACGGCGAAGACGATCGGGCCACCGTCTTTCCGCGCCTCGACGTCGGTGATCGCCTCGTCCAGCACCGCGGCTTCGATGTCGCGGCGCTCCTGATTGTAGGCGTCGAGCCGGCGCGCCAGCTCCGCCGCCTCGGCCGCGTCACGGGTGGTGAGAAGCCGCGCCCCCAGCCCGGACTCGCCAACGCGGCCGCCGGCGTTGACACGGGGGCCCAGAACGAAGCCCACGTGATAGGTGTTGGGCCTCTCGCTGACGCCGGTCACGTCGGCCAGCGCCGCCAGCCCGGCGTTGCCCCGTTTGGCCATCACCTTGAGGCCTTGGGCCACCAGGGCGCGGTTCAAGCCCACGAGCGGCACGACGTCGCACACGGTGCCCAACGCCACCAGGTCGAGGAGCGCGAGCAGGTTCGGCTCGCTGCGCGTCCGGTACCAGCCGGCCTCGCGCAAGGCGCGGTTCAACGCCACGGCCAGCAGAAACGCGACGCCGACCGCGGCGAGCTGACCGAGGCCGCTCTGGTCGTCCAGGCGGTTCGGGTTCACGACCGCTGTCGCCCGCGGCAGGCGCGGCTCGGCGGTGTGGTGATCGACGACGATGACGTCGAGGCCCGCTTCGGCGGCCGCGGCAAGGGGCTCGTACGCCGCGATGCCGCAGTCGACCGTCACGACGACCTTCACCCCCTCGGCCCGCAGGCGGAGAAGCGCCGGGGTGTTGGGGCCATAGCCTTCCTTGATCCGGTCGGGGATGTAGATGCGCAGGGGCGCGCCGACGCCCGCGAAGCAGCGCGCGAGGAGCGCCGCAGACGTGGCCCCATCCACGTCGTAGTCGCCGAAAACGGCGATCTGCTCGCCGTCGAGCACGGCATGGACGAGCCGGCTCACCGCCTCGTCCATGCCGGAGAGCCCCCGTGGGTCCGGGAGCTGGGCCCGCAACCTCGGCTCGAGGAATGCGTCCGCCCCCTCCATGCTCACGCCCCGCGCGGCCATGACGCGGCCGACGATCTCCGGCAGCGCCAGGCGCTGCGCCAGCATGAGACCGTTACGGGACTCGTCCGCGCGCGCGAGCCATCGCTTGCCGGAGACGGACCGGTGGATACCCAGGAAGGATTCGGTTGCCACGGTCGGTGGAACGGCCGCCGTCATGTATGACTAATCGTAACCCGGTTTGCGTGTGAAGTTGTGCGACGCCTCGATGACGCGGACGGTACCGGATTTCGACCGCATCACGATCGAGTGCGTGGTCGCCGTGCGCCCGTGCCGGCGCACGCCGCGCAACATGGTGCCATCGGTCACCCCGGTGGCGGCGAACATCACGTCCCCCGAGGCCAGGTCGTTGAGGTCGTAGACACGATCGAAATCGTCGATGCCACAGGCCCGGGCGCGCTCCCGCTCGTCGTCGTTGCGAAAGAGCAGCCGCCCCAGCATCTGCCCGCCAATGCATCTGAGCGCCGCGGCGGCCAGCACACCCTCGGGC
Source organism: Alphaproteobacteria bacterium (assembly GCA_046759605.1). GTDB lineage: Bacteria > Pseudomonadota > Alphaproteobacteria > UBA6615 > UBA6615 > JBHICL01. The sequence continues at coordinate 2,259 of JBHICL010000282.1, forward strand.
GCGCCGCCGCTGCCGAGATAGATGTCGATACCGCTCTCGGGCTGGGCGGTGGCGATGACGGCGCTCACGTCGCCGTCGGAGATCTGCATGATGCGCGCCCCGGCCTCACGGACCTCGGCGATCAGCTGCTGGTGCCGGGGCCGGTCGAGGACGCAGACGACCAGGTCGGCGACGTCGACCCCCTTGGCCTTGGCGAGCGCCTTCAGGTTTTCCTTGGGCGAGGCGTCGATGTCGATCAGGTTGTCGGGCAGACCGCCGCCGACGGCAACCTTGTCCATGTACACATCCGGTGAGTTCAGGAAGCCGCCCTTGCTGGCGAGCGCGATCACGGCCATCGCGTTGGATCCGCCCTTGGCGGTGATGGTCGTGCCCTCCAGGGGATCGAGCGCGATGTCGAGCTCGGGCCCGTCGCGCGAACCGACGCGCTCGCCAATGTACAGCATGGGCGCCTCGTCGCGTTCGCCCTCGCCGATCACGACCGTGCCGTCGATGTCGAGGGCGTTCAGGGCATTGCGCATGGCGTCCACCGCGGCGGCATCGGCGGAACGCTCGTCGCCACGGCCCATCCAGCGCGAGGCATAGAGCGCCGCGGCTTCCGTGACCCGCACCGCTTCCAGCGCCAGATTTCGATCAACGTGGGGCAGTTCGTACCGTTGAGCCATAGCCTCCCCCGCTCGTATTTTGCCAGCCCGCCCTACAGGTCCTCGATGCGGATCATACACGGTGGCTCGACGACGCTGTCCAGATGCGCGATCTGGGCAAGCGCCCGCTGCATACGGCCTTCCTGGGTCGTATGGGTGGTCAGGACGACGGGAACCGCCTCGCTCGGCGAGCGTCCCCGCTGCAGCATCGACTCGATGGAGACCTGCTCGTCCCTGAACGCGGCGGAGACGTCGGCAATGACTCCCGGTCGGTCGATGACGGTAAGCCTTATGTAGTAAGGGCCCTCGTGCCGCGTCATGGGCGAGGGCGGAAGCTGCACCAGCTGCGCCGCCGGCACGGAGAAGGTGGGCGTGGTGCGGCCGCGCGCGATGTCGGCGAGGTCGGCCACCACCGCCGAGGCCGTGGGACCGGCCCCGGCGCCGCGTCCTTCGTAGCCCGTGTCCTCGACGAAGTCGCCGGTCGCGACGATGGCGTTGTAGACCCCGTCCACGTGGGCGATGGGCGCGGCCTCGTCCACCATGCACGGATGCACCCGCTGCTCCAGCCCGTGCCCGGTAAGCCTCGCGCTTCCGAGGAGCTTGATGCGATAGCCGAGCTCGCCGGCGTACTCGATGTCCTGGGGCGAAAGGTGCCGGATCCCCTCGACGTAGACCGAGGGGAGGTCCACCTCGCAGCCGAAAGCCAGGCTGGCCAGGAGTGCGAGCTTGTGGGCGCTGTCGACCCCGTCCACGTCCATGCCGGGATCCGCCTCGGCATAGCCCAGCTCCTGGGCCTCCGCGAGCACTTCGGCGAAGTCGCGGCCCGTCTCGCGCATAACCGTGAGGATGTAGTTGCAGGTGCCGTTGAGGATGCCGTAGACCCGGCGAACCCGGTTCCCGGCCAGGCCCTCCCGCAGCGACTTCACGATGGGGATGCCGCCGGCCACCGCCGCCTCGAAGTGGAGAGAGACCCGGGCCTCTTCCGCGAGGCGCGCGAGCGCCGTGCCGTGATGGGCGAGCATCGCCTTGTTGGCCGTGACGACGTGACGACCGCTCTCTATGGCGGCCTGGCAGACCGCCCTGGCGATGCCGTCCTCGCCGCCGATCAGCTCGACGACGACATCGGCCTCCGCCTCCCGCGCCATCGCGACGGCATCGGCAAACCAGACCATCCCGCTCAAGTCGAGGCCGCGGTCTCGATCGCGGTCGCGCGCGGACACCGCCGTGATGTGCAGCGGCCGCCCGCAGCGCTGGGCCAGGAGCTCCGACTGGTTCGCCAGAAGCTTCAAGGTCCCCGCGCCGACCGTACCAAGGCCGGCGACGGCGATACGCAGCGGCTCGGTCAAAGCCAAGAGCCCCTTCCCGCCGGGGCAAGGGGCGCAAGCGAATGAGCGTGGGTCATCCCCGGTCCCTGAGAGGGTTGGTCGCGCGCGATCCGACAGCGGCGACGCGCTACCTGTTAGAACACACGGGGACCGGAGTCCACCAATTCCGCCTTCGGTCCGATACACCATGCCCCTCCCCCTGGGAACGCGCGGGGAAGGTTCGTGTGCGATCTCGCCTGGCGGCGCCCGGACCGTGGCGTCACGTGTCCTGAATGACCGCTTTTACCTTGGCGAGGACATCGTCGGGAATCGTCTCCATCCCGTGGGCCGTTCTGGCGTGCTCGGCGGCCTTGGCGAGCAGCTCGCTCTCGTTCTCGGCCTCGGCCACGAAGTCACAGCCGGCGACGACGTCGCCGCATACCAGCTTCTTACCCATGGCTTCACTCCCTTTCCC
>JBHICL010000283.1:0-4664 GCA_046759605.1 Alphaproteobacteria bacterium
GCTCCGTCGTGGCGATATCCGTGGGCACCTAGCCGATCACTATACCGGCGATAGTCGTCACCAACCTCGGCGCCGAAGCCACTGACGATCCGGTTCATCATGTTGAAACAGGCCGTGATTGCGACGGTGTGAAAGAGCGTCGTACCGTCCCAACCCGCAAGAGCTTTAAGACAGACTGGGTACACGTGCTCACCGTCAAGAATGGGAAAATCGCAGCCTTTCAGGAGTTCACTGACGCGGCGACGTACCTGGAGGCTGCAACGACATAGGGTCTGGAGAAAACTAAACGGAGTTGCGGATTAACCGCGAGGCTTGGCTCAGCCATGTCTAGGAAACGAGCGAGGATGAAAATAGCCAAGGTGCACGCCCTGCCCGAGGTAGGTCCGGTTTGCTCCACTTTCCGGGCCTCGTGATAGGCAAACCCGAAGAGCCGTCCGTTCTCTCTACGACTGTGCAGTCCAACCAGCTCAGCCACTGACGATGCGGGACTTTGGTCCGGTAAGACTGGTTCCATCCCCGGCCGATAGCGCAGACCGACGCAAGCTGAAGCCACTTCGCGCCGTGATCGCGGGTTCCTTACAGCTTGGCGATGAGCTTGATTTCGATGAGCTGGTCCGGGAAAGCGAGGCGAGGCGTAACCAGGATCGTGCTCGCCACGACCGGCGCGCCCCCATAAGCCTCCGCCCGGACATCCCCCGCCACCGCGAAGGCCGCGTCCATGTCGGTCACGTAGAGGACCTCTTCGACGATGCTCTCCATGCCGGCGCCGAACCTGGCGAGCAGCTTCTTGGCGTTGGCGTAGGCCTGAGCCATCTGGGTGCCCATGTTCCCGTGATCGATGATTTTGCCGTCGCCGTCGAGTGGCGCCGGACCGACCATGTTGCCGGCATCGTCATGGCTCAACTGACCCGACACATAAATCGTGTCGCCAACTCTTACCGCCTGAGCGTAACCGTAAGCGGCTTCCCAGGGCATGCCGAGATTTTCCGCCTGTTTTTCAGTCATTGTCTCCTCCCTGCAGCTTCGAGGTTATCCGGTTCCGGGTGTTCCAAGGGCTGTTCAGCGTCGCCCTATGCCGCGTCGCGCTGGGTGAAATGCCGTCGCCAGACCGGACCGGCAGCGGGACGCTCGGCTACCGCGGCCGCGATCGCTTCGACGCGGGGCAGGGCGTGGCCGCGCCAGGCCTTGTCCAGGCTCCAGCGGCTCATGGTGGCGATATGCAGGTCGGTGACGCTGAAGCCCGCGGGCAGGAGCCAGGGTCTGCCGGTAATGGCCGCTTCCACCAGTTGCCAGCGGGTGCGCAACAGCTCGCGTACGCGATCGCGTAAGGCCTCGGCCGGGGCGCCTTCGGCGGCGAAGCGGGTCGGATAGTCGCTGATCTCGATCAGCGGGTAGATCTCGCTCACGAGATAGACCAGCCAGCGCAGAGCCTCGGCGCGGTCGGACGTGGCCACCGGCGGCAGCAGGCTCGCCTCGGGATGGCGTTCGGCGAGGGTGATCAAGATGGCAGCCGACTCCGTCACCCTGTCGCCTTCCGGCAACTCAAGACAGGGGACCTTGCCCACGGGATTGACGGCCAGATAGGACTCGCCGCGCTGGGCCATGGCGCCGAGGTCGATCTCGACCAGCCGGACCTCGGCACCGATCTCCGCAAGCGCGCATTCGACGCTGCACGAGCCGCTGCCGATCTCACCGTAAAGGGTGTACGGCATCTCCGCCGTCTCCGGTCACTTGGTCGAGTGTCAGGATAGCGCTCCCGGCGCCGCGCCGCAGCCGGCATCTTCCTGCCTGGAGCGGCTACGACCGGCGCTACCCTCGCCTGACAAGGTCTGCATGTTTCTCGTCAAGCCCCGGCCGGAGACGGTCCGGATTTGGTTCCTCGACCGCCGGGCGCGGTCATTGCCCGCTTGCCCTGAACCTTGGAGCGTTCGCCGAAGAGGTGGGTCAATCGACCTCGTGCGCCGCCAAGAACAATGATCTCTCCAGAGCCGAGAAGAACTGCTGATAAGGCAACGGATCCTCGATCGCCGTCAAATTGTATTGGGCGTTGGCACGCACCAGCAGTTGCGCGCTCCCACGCGGGCGGACACTGACGGTCATCTTGACCTGGTAACCATCGAGCTTCGTGGCGCTCACCGTCCCCAGAGTGTCGTCGGCCTTGTCTATGACGAAGTTCAGATCCTGGAGCGTCGCGATGACCGTTCGGAGCATCCTTTCACGGTCCTCGGTATCGAACGCCCGTGTTTGGATCGAACGTAGCTCCACCTGGCTTGAGTCCGTCGCCAGGATCTGGTCACGTGAGTCCGTCTGGCATCCAACCAGCGCCGCCGCCGCAAGAGCAATCAGACTGGTCCTCAATATCATCGGTGATCTCATCATACTTGTTCGGCCTCCAGGAAGACCGACTTCGACAACTTGTCGAAGAAGGCTTGGAACAATGTGGCGTCGTCCAGGCTCTCATTCTTCGAGATGTTCCCCTCCGTGTCCCAGACGATCCTTTGAAACGTGACCCTTACAGCAATCCCTTCACGATCTCCTGTGAGCGGTCTTGTGATCAGTGAAGCTCGGATCTTCTGCACATCATCAATCGGTGACCAGACACCGAAAAACACCGCCAGCACAACTCTACCGGCAACCTGATCGACCTCGGTTGCATCGCGATCCTTGGATGCCACTATGACGCCAAGGTCTGTCTCGCTCTCTTCCAACGTGAAACCGAGGTCCTGAAGCACGGCGGCTGACGCCGCCAGGATCTCGTTCTCGTTGGTTGTGGCGAAGATCCGTGTTTCCCGTTGCCGATCCTCCAGAGTGGTTTGGCTCAGCTCGAGCGCCTCTTTCGGGATCGTCTGCGCGCAGGCGGCAACCAGAAATATCGGTACTAGGAGTGGCGCGATGCGAGCGAAGCTTCGCGGCATGTCGGGCCTCAGAAGGATGAGCTGTGATACGAGAAATCTCGAACGAGGCCCTGATCGTCGAATTTGACGATCACGGTCAGCGTTCGTTGACTCGTGGAGGCGGCGCCCGCTGCGCTATCGTACCCCGCGCTGCCCAGGCCGCCGGCCACGCCGTTTCCGATGGGCCAACCGCCGAGGACCAGTGCCGACACGCCGCCGCTACTTTTTGAATACACCCGGTTGGTCGAGATCTTGTCGTAGATCCATACTTCCCGCCGCTGCTCGTCGGTGGAGACGACATTGGGCGAGCCCATGACGGCCGCGACCTCCGCGCCGGACATGCCGACGCGTATCTCGCGTTGGACTTTGCCGACGGTGAGCCTTTCCCCTTGCGCGTCGTTCACGGCCGCAGCGTGCTCCCGCGCACCCTGACAACCTGAGATAACGACAGCAGCAAGTAGCGCCAAGACACAGACACCGCGTCTCATAGCGAACCCCCAATATTGACAAATTTGGCTGCGGATTTTTCACCGAACACCCTTAATGGCTGATTAATTTTGGATGAAGTGCAGCGCGGCCGCTGCGACATCCCGGGGTTTTGCGTATAGGCTTGTGCCGGTTCAATTTCTGGTAGACGTAGCGAGTTAGCCTCACTTTAACGAGATCGCGATAGGGTCATGCCGACTAATTGTGTCGAGAGGGATCTGAAGTGATGCTACACCTTTCACGTCGCCTGCGCGGTTTGGTTTTCTCGATGCTCTTGGCACTGTTCTTGGTGCCGACACATCCGGCGGGTGCAAAGGAAACGGTGGCACTAACCTTCGGCTGGCCAAGCGGGCTCCATGGCAAGGTGACTTTTAGTGTCCGGACGACAAGGACGGTGAACGGCCGGAGGGAGGACGTCAACATGACCGGGCGTTATGATCTCGAGACCTCTGATTCGGCTGAAGGCCTCTTGATCGAGTTCGACAACGTCCAGACCGAAGTCGAGAACTCTGGCTCCGGGCCTCAGGCCATGGTCAGGGAGTACATGGCCAAAGCGGCCAGCATGCCGCCAAGCTACATCGTCAGCCCGGACGGTCATTTCGTTCGCATCGATGGGCTTGAGGAGTTCCGCAACGGCATCCTGGACGGCATCAACGACGCATTTTCGGAGTTTCCGGAGCAGACGCGCGAACAGGTTGTTCAGACCTTGAGCGCGTTCTTCACCAGAGAGCAGCTCGAGGCCAGCATCATCTCCGAGTGGAACACCTACGTCGGGACCTGGCTCAGCGCCGAGATGGACGAGGGTGACCTCTACGAGCTCACCTACAGCGAGCCTATACCTGCCCTTGGCAACATGGAGGTGCCCATGCGGGCAACCTTTCTGTTCAAGCGGCGCGCACCTTGCAACGGTGACGAAACGATTATGCGCTGTGTCGAGCTGGAGATGCGCACCTTCGTCGATTCAGAGGGCCTAGCCGACGCGGTTGAAGCTTTTATGGCGCGGATTCCTACCGGGCAGAATGCACCGCAGATCGAGGATTTGCAGCAGGAGACGGTCGTGCGCCTGCTCAGCGAGCCGAACACCCTGCTCCCATACCTCATGGAGTCCTCCAAGCGCACCTCCACAACGGTCTCGGTGGGCAACGAGATACAGGCCTCCAGCCGCATTGAGGAGAAGCGCTTCGTTTATACCTACTGATTCCTCAGTGGTGCGAGAGGGCGGGCCAGGGCCTCGGTAGCTTGGGGTCGGCCCGCGGCCGCGTTATAGTTGCGTCGAGGCCAGCA
>JBHICL010000284.1:0-4663 GCA_046759605.1 Alphaproteobacteria bacterium
CGGCCAACGGCCCGCGCTCACACGCCGTGGTAGTCCCGATACCAGGCAATGAACCGGGGTATGCCTTCGTCGATCGTCGTCCTCGGGTCATAGCCCAGGTCGCGGCGGCTGGACCCGATATCGGCGATGGTCGACTGAACGTCGCCGGGCTGCATCGGCAGGTACTCGACGCGAGCCTTCTTGCCGAGCGTGTCCTCGATGATCGCGATGAGGCGCGGCAGGGGCTCGAGCCTTTCGTTACCCAGGTTGTAAAGCGCGTGAGGCGCCCCGCCCGTGGCGTCGCTGGCCGCGGGGGGACGATCCAGGGCCGCGAGAACGCCCGCGACGACGTCGTCGATATAGGTGAAGTCGCGGCTCATGTCGCCATGATTGAAGACCGGGATCGGCTCGTCGGCCAGGATCTTCGAGGTGAAGATGTAGGCCGACATGTCCGGCCGGCCCCAGCTCCCGTAGACGCTGAAGAAGCGCAGACCCGTCATGGGCAGCCCGAACATGTGACTGTAGGCGTAGCTCATGACCTCGTCGGCCCGCTTCGTCGCGGCGTAAAGCGAGATCGGACGGTCCACGCGATCGTCGACCGAGAAGGGGTGCTTGGTGTTTCCGCCATAGACGGAAGACGAGCTCGCATAGACGAAATGCCCGAGGCCGTCGCCCAGCTCGCGGGCGAGCTCGAGCAAGTTGAAGTGTCCCGTGAGGTTCGCCCGCGCGTAGGCGGCGGGGTTGGTCAGGCTGTAGCGAACGCCGGCCTGGGCCGCGAGGTGTACGATACGGTCGACATCCGGTACTTCCCCGAGCGCCGCCTCGAGATCGCCCGCCTCGGCTATGTCGCCGCGGACGAAGCGGAACTCAGGCCTGCCGCCCAGATGGGCCAATCGCGCTTTCTTGAGCCCCACGTCGTAGTAGTCGCTCAGGTTGTCCACGCCGAGGACCCGCTCGCCACGCTCGAGCAGCTGAGCGGCCACGTGCATGCCGATGAATCCGGCCGCGCCGGTGACAAGAACCGTCATGTGGGCTCAATCCAAACCATCATGGTCCATTGCCAGAGTACTTTGACCCCTGGCGCTGTCGCCACTGACCGAGCGCCCAACGTCGTTGCCCGTATGGCACCAAGACTGCAATCTTGCAACCGCGCCATGTGTCCCGTCGAACCAAATCTTGCGTATTCGGACCCGTCTCGACCGCTGTCGTGGACAGCGATGCCGTGCAACCCTAGATTCCGCTCATGCAATCGGAGGACCGCATGGCACTCTCTGCGGTAACCCTCGACGACAAATACGCCCTCGAATCGGGTCGGGTCTATCTGACCGGGACCCAGGCGCTGGTCCGTCTGCCGATGATGCAGCGCCGCAGGGACGAGGCGACGGGCCTGGACACGGCGTGCTTCGTCTCGGGATATCGTGGATCGCCATTGGGCGGGCTCGATCTTCAGTTCTGGCGCGCCCGGACTTTCCTGGAGAAGCACCGGATCCGGTTCCAGCCCGGCGTGAACGAGGACCTGGGCGCGACCGCGGTTTGGGGCAGCCAGCAGCTCGGACTGTTCCCGGGTGCTCGACACGACGGGGTCTTCGCCATGTGGTACGGCAAGGGTCCCGGCGTCGACCGGTCGGGCGACGTTTTGAAGCACGGCAACCTTGCCGGCTCGTCGGGTCACGGCGGCGTGCTCATCATGGCCGGCGATGACCACACCTGCAAATCCTCCACCACGGCGCACCAGTCCGAGTACGCATTCATGGACGCCTCGATGCCGGTCCTGAACCCCTCCGGCGTTCAGGAGCTTCTCGATCTCGGCATGATGGGCTGGGCGCTGTCGCGCTACTCCGGCTGTTGGGTCGGCTACAAGACCATCGCCGAGACCGTGGACGCGTCGGCTTCGGTTGACGTGGATCCGCAACGGATGGAGGTGGTCGTTCCGGACGACTTCGAGATGCCCGAGGACGGGCTCGGCATCCGCTGGCCGGATCCCCCCCTCGAGCAGGAGTATCGGCTGCACAAATACAAGCTGTACGCGGCGCTCGCCTTCGCCCGGGCCAACGGGCTCGACCGGATCGTCATCGACAGCCCCAAGCGCCGGCTCGGCATCGTCACCACCGGAAAATCGTACCTCGACGTGCGCCAGGCGCTCGAGGACCTGGGCATCGACGACGAGCTGGCCGCGGACATCGGTCTCACCGTCTACAAGGTCGGCATGTCCTGGCCGCTCGAGCGCGAAGGCGCGCGACGTTTCGCCGAGGGGCTGGAAGAGGTTCTCGTGGTCGAGGAGAAGCGGGCGGTCATCGAGAACCAGTTCAAGGAGCAGCTCTACAACTGGCGCGCCGACGTCCGCCCGCGGGTCATCGGCAAGTTCGACGAAAACGGTGAATGGATCCTGCCTTCGACCGGAGAACTCACCCCTGCGCGCATCGCGCGGGTGATCGCCGCTCGTATCGGGCGCTTCCACACCTCGCCGCGCATCGAGGAGCGCCTCGGTTTCCTCGAGGCGAAGGAGGCGGCCCTCGATGAGCGCAAGAGCTCGATCAACCGGATCCCCTATTTCTGCTCCGGTTGCCCGCACAACGTCTCGACGATGGTGCCGGAAGGGTCTCGCGCCTTGGCCGGCATCGGCTGCCATTACATGGCCACATGGATGGACCGCAACACGGCCACGTTCAGCCATATGGGCGGTGAAGGCGTGCCATGGGTAGGCCAGGCTCCGTTCACCGACGAAAACCACGTGTTCGTAAATCTGGGCGACGGCACCTACTTCCACTCCGGCATCCTCGCCATTCGCCAGGCCATCGCCGCGGGCGTCAACATCACCTACAAGATCCTCTACAACGACGCCGTGGCCATGACCGGCGGCCAGCCGGTGGACGGTCAGCTCAGCGTGCCCCGGATCACCCGCCAGCTGGCGGCTGAAGGGGTCGACAGGATCGTCGTGGTCGCGGAGGACCCGGGCAATTACCCGGTCGGCACCGAGTTCGCCAAGGGCGTCGCGATCCACCGGCGCGACAAATTCGACGGGCTGCAGCGCGAGCTGCGCGAGGTGCCGGGCGTGACGGTGCTGATCTACGATCAGACCTGCGCCGCCGAGAAGCGGCGCCGGCGCAAGCGTGGGACCTATCCAGACCCGGCCCGACGCGTCTTCATCAACGAAGCCGTTTGCGAGGGGTGCGGCGACTGCTCGGTCAAGTCGAACTGTCTTTCGGTGGTGCCGATCGATACCGAGTTCGGCCGCAAGCGCGCCATCGACCAGTCGAGCTGCAACAAGGACTTCTCGTGCCTCGACGGCTTTTGCCCGAGCTTTGTCACCGTGCATGGCGGCCGGCCGCGCAAATCCAGGCAGGCCGCCGGCGGCGAGGGGGACCGGTCCTTCACGGGGCTCCTGCCGGAGCCCGAGCTGCCCGGGCTCGACAGGCCCTACGGCCTGCTCGTCACCGGCATCGGCGGCACCGGCGTGGTCACCATCGGCGCGCTCGTGGGCATGGCGGCTCACATCGAGAACAAGGGCGTGTCGGTGCTCGACATGACGGGCCTTGCGCAGAAAGGCGGTGCCGTGGTGAGCCACGTGCGCATCGCCCGCGAGCCCGCGGACCTCCACGCCGTCCGGATCGCCGCGGGTGGCGCGGATGCGGTGCTCGGCTGCGATGTGGTGGTCGCCGCCAGCCAGGACGCGCTCGCCAAGATGCAACCCGGCTCGACCCGCGCGGTCGTCAACAGCCATCGCACGGTAACCGGCGACTTCACCCACGACCCCGACTTCGCCTTCCCGCGCGGCGAGATGGAGCGTTTGATCGGCGACGCCGTGGGCGAAGGCAACCTCGAGACGATCGAGGCGACGCGCCTGGCCACGACCCTTCTCGGCGACAGCATCGCCACCAATCTCTTCATGCTCGGCTATGCCTGGCAGCGCGGCCTGGTGCCCATCTCCGGCGAGGCGATCGAGCGCGCGATCGAGCTCAACGGCATCGCGGTCGAGATGAACAAGCGGGCCTTCTTGTGGGGCCGCCGTGCGGCCTGGGACCGGACGCAGGTGGAAGAGATCGCGGCGCCGGACACGCCGGGCGCGCTCAAGGAAGCCGATATCGCCACGACCCTCGAGGACATCGTGGCACGGCGCGTGGTCCATCTGACCGGCTACCAGAACGCCGGGTACGCCCGCCGCTACGAGGCGCTGGTCGAGCGAGTCCGCGATGCCGAGGCCCGGGCCGCGCGGGGCAAGTCGGGACTGGCCGAAGCGGTCGCGCGCTACTACGCCAAGGTCCTCGCCTACAAGGACGAGTACGAGGTGGCGCGGCTGTTCACCGACGGCGCGTTCATGCACAGGCTGCGCGATCAGTTCGAGGGCGACTTCCGGCTCGAGTTCCACATGGCGCCGCCGTTCCTCGCGGCGCGGGACCCCGGAACGGGACACGTTAGGAAACGACGCTTTGGACCGCGAATGATGACCGCGCTCAAGGTGCTGGCGGCGTTGCGGTTCCTGCGTGGGACCCGCCTCGACCCGTTCAGCTTGTCGCGCGAGCGCAAGCTGGAACGCCGGCTCATTCGCGACTACGAGACGATCGTCGAGGAGCTGATCTCGGGGCTCAACCACGACAACCATGCCCTCGCCGTCGAGATCGCCTCGATCCCCGAGCACGTCCGCGGCTACGGCCACGTCAAGGAAGCGCAGCTTGCGGTGGCCAAG
>JBHICL010000285.1:0-4624 GCA_046759605.1 Alphaproteobacteria bacterium
CTCAACAGGCTCACGAAGTCGCGCCACCAACTCTCGTCGTGGCCATAGCCCAGGGTGACGTAGTTCCATGAGCGTTCGGCCACGCGCTCGGTGGTCTTGGTTTCGAGGAGCGTGTTGGGGTCGGCGTTTTGCCGGTCGATCCTCGTGTCCTTGGCGTGCACATAGAAGATCGCGTCGCCCAGGCGCCGGACCGCGGTAAGTGGCTCGCCGCCCATCCACATCATGTGGCTCGGATCGAAATTGGCGCCGACCGTCTCGTCCACCGCCTCACGCAGCTTCAGCATGGTCTCGGTGTTGTAGACGAGCTGGGTCCCGTGGATCTCGATCGAGATGCGCTCGACCCCCTGATCGCGACCGAACGCGGCCAGCTCGCGCCAGTACGGTATGGCGACCTCGTTCCACTGCCACTCGAGGATCCTGGTGGCCTCGGGCGGCCAGGCGGTGGTGATCCAGTTGGGATTGGCGTCGCCCGGCCCGCCGGGCAGCCCCGACATCATGACGATGCGGTGGATGCCCATCTCCCGCGCCAGCCTGAAGGTCTTGCGCACGACCTCGTCGTGGCGGCGGCCGTACTCGCCCGGTGCCAGTTGATTGCCGGAGCAGTTGAGGGCGCTGATCTCGAGGCCGTGGTCGCTTACCTTGGCCATGAACTCCCGCCGCGTCCCCTCGCTTTCGAGCATCGCCTCCAGGTCCACATGCGGAGCGCTCGACCAGTTGCCGCACGCGAATTCGAGGGCCTCCAGCCCGATCTCGGCCGCCGTGGGCAGCAGCTCGTCCAGGGCCAGGTGACCCAGGCTGTCGGTGATCATTCCGATCTTCATCGCCCCATCCTCGCGCTTGCCAAGCGCGGCCTCTCGCGCGCGGCCGCTTTGCTGGCATACTCGTAGACTGAACCGGTGGGACGGCGCGCCGCCCCTTGTAAGGAATTACACCGCATGCTCCGAGAGCCTTCAACGGCCATGCCGCGGCTGCCGCCGCCGCGCGCATGGGGAGACGAGCCTTGCCGCGCGGCCCCGTGACCGTGTTCGGGGGCACGGGCTTTCTTGGCCGGCACATCGTCGGGCGCCTCCTGGCGGCCGGCGAGGATGTGCGTGTCGCCGCCCGCAACCCGGGGCGCGCACGCTTTCACGAGGACAGCGCGGTCGGCGATCGCCGGCCGACCCACGTGCGGGCGGACGTGCGCGACGAGTCGTCCGTCGCGCGGGCCGTCGAGGGCGCCGCTGCCGTCGTGAACGCCGTGGCCGCGTACGTGGAGAAAAGAGGCGTTACCTTCGCGGGCGTGCACGAGCAGGGCGCGCGAAACGTGGCGCGGCGGGCGGCGGAGGGTGGCGTCGAGCGCCTGGTCCACATCTCCGGCATTGGCGCGGCGCCGACGTCGCGTTCCAGCTACGCCCGCGCCCGTGGCCGTGGCGAGCGGCTCGCCGCGCAGGCATTTCCCGGCGCGACCATCCTGCGACCGAGCGTGCTTTTCGGCGCGGGCGATGCATTTTTCACACGCCTTGCGGCCCTGACCACGGTCCTCCCCGCGCTGCCTCTTTTCGGTGGCGGCGGCACGAGACTCCAGCCCGTCCATGTCGGCGATGTCGCCGAGGCAGTCTCGCGCGTGCTCGGCGATTCGATGACACGCGGTCGCACCTACGAGCTCGGCGGGCCCGGCGTCCACACCTATGCGGAACTCGTGCGATTGCTGCTGCGGGTGACGCATCGGCGACGCCTGCTCGTACCGCTCCCCTTCGTCGTGGCCGAGATGCAGGCGCTCTGCTTTGGCCTGCTGCCCAACCCGCCGCTTACGCTCGATGAGGTGAAACTGCTGCGAGAGGACAACGTCGTCGGTCCGGACGCATTGGGTTTCGAGGATCTCGGGATCGCCCCGGTCGCCCTCGAAGCCATCCTCCCGAGCTACCTGGGCGGGCGATGAGTTGGAGAGTTCCTTAGGGCGTGACGCGGCCTCGTCCGCTGACCCGGACCCTGTCAGGCAACCGCCACGGACTGGCTATCGTTCGCCGATCTTGGGCGATCCCCGCTCGGCGCCTGGAGGTGGCGGCGCGGCATATCGCTTTCCGCGACCAGAATCTGCGATGCGGCGGGAGACTCCAAAAGCCGAACGTCTCTGGTGACGAACGCGATCTGATCGCGCCTGAGGCCAATGTCGGCGAGCAGCCGGTCACTGCATCCCATCAACTCGTTGTAGGTGCGACGCCGACGGTACCAGCGGGCGATGAGCCGAAAGACGGCCGCCGCGAGCGAAGCCGCGCCACGGTATGTCCCCGACAGGATACCGATCATGGCTTCGGCCTGGAGACGCTTGGCCCGTACCGCCACATCCGATGTCGCGTTGAGCGCCGGTCCTTCATCTCCGTAAAACCTGTGGGACGTGTCGTTCGTTCCGGATGCGAATGCCTTCCTGGGGTCCATTCAACTCTCCTTTGATGGCTGGGGTGAATGTCTGCCACCTCCCGCATGCTTACTTATCTCCAATTCGTGCTTTTTGGATCGCGTTTTTTGCAGTGCAGCAATCGGGTTATTGCATGGGGCGGACCGGTCGGCGCCGGGCGAGGCTCGGCGACAGGGGATGAAGGAGGCCTGGAACGATGGGGCCTGGTGCGCGCCGGCGGGCCCCCGCGCCCCGCGGCCCGGGTCAGGCGGCCCGGGTCAGGTGGCCCAGGTCAGGTGGCCCAGGTCAGGTGGTCCGGGTCAGGTGGTCCGGGTCAGGTGGCCCAGGTCAGGTGGTCCGGGCGTCGAGCACCGGCAGGTCCTTGGGGCGCAGAAGGAAACGGCGGGCCACCTCCCAATATCCGGAGAACCAGTAGCCGCCGTTCCGCGCGAGCGTGTCCTCCCGCTCCGTGCGGTAAGCGTTTGGCAGTTGGTACCATGGGAGTTCCGGATGCGCGTGGTGCACGGCGTGGAGATTGTTGTTGAGGAAAAGGAGCCTGGTCAGGGGGCCGCCCTCGACGATGGCGGTACGATGGTCCGGTTGCTCCGCCGGGCGATGCTCCAGGTACGACCGTAGCAGCGTAAGCGACAAACCCGGATAGCAGAACAAGAGGGCGTAGGCCCAGAAGGGGATCTCGCAGATCCCGATGACCCAGTAGAGAATGGCCGCCACCGCACAGGCGTGGCCCAGCCAGGTGCGGAGCGTCCGTCGGTCTCCGCCGATGATCCGGCGTGCCTCGTTGTGCCAGAACCGTGTCATGGCGAGAGCGGGGCCCAGTGTCAAACGCCCCAGGAGCGTGTTGTTGAGGATCAGGCCCGCTCGTCTCACACGCCCCAGGCTCTCCCAGACATCCGGCTCGACGTAGAACGACTCCGTGTCGTCAAGGGGAGACGTGAGCGCGTCGGTCCGGTGATGCTCCAGGTGGATTCGCCGGTAGGCTTCATACGGCATCCACAGTCCCAATGATGGATAGGCCAGGGTTGCGTTGAGCCAGCCGCGCCGCGTGGGATGCCCGTGCAGGGCCTCGTGCTGAAGAGAGTTGTGCCAGGCGACGAGCCAGGCTCCCAGCGGCGCGACGATCCACCAAGGCAAGCTATTGAAGTGCCAGGTCAGGAGGGTCCAGCAAGCGTATATCGCCGCTGCCAATATCCAGGTTGGAATTTCCAGTCGGTGCCAGACGCCTCGAACTTTGATCGCTTCAGCACTCACGGCCAGGCTCGCGCTTCCCTTGGTATCACTCACCAAGCCATTGTGAGCACGCCACTTCGCTGGCGCAATGTGAGATTAAGAAAAAATACGTCCGATATGTTGCTAAAAATAAATCTGATTGATATTATGCGACATTCGTTGTGTATTCAGTTGGCGGGGGGAAGCAGTGCTCAAGGATCGTCGCGAGACCGCGCGCCTGTTCCGCGCGCGGCTTGACGAAGCGATGGAGCGTTCGGGGATTGGTCCGTCCGCTCTGGCGCAGCGGGCGGGCGTGGACCGCTCGACCCTGTCGCAACTGTTGTCTTCGGACAACGATCGCCTGCCTCGGGCCGACACGGTGGCGGCGATCGCGGTGGCGTTGCAGGTGAGCCTCGACTGGCTCCTCGGCTTGAGCCGCGAGGCCAAGCTGGGCGCCGACATTCTGCACGAATCGGTGCAAATAACGCCCAGCGCGCGGAGTCCCGTCGACGAAGGTCTCGAGCGGTGGCAGGAGGAAGCCGTCGGCTACAAGATTCGCTACGTCCCCGCGTCGCTCCCGGACCTCGTCAAGACCGACGAGGTGCTGCGCCACGAGTTCAGCGACTTCGTCGCCAAGACGACCGATCAGGCCATCGCTGCCAAGCAGAGCAGGCTCGATTACACGCGACTGCCCGAGACCGATACCGAGATCTGCACCTCGACGCAGGGCATTCAGGATTTCGCCGACGGCGCGGGGATCTGGACCGGCCTGCCCGTGGGCACGCGCCTCGAACAGCTCGATCAGATGATCGTGCTGTTCGAGGAGCTCTATCCCACTCTACGTATGTATTTGTTCGACGGCCGCACGCACTACTCCGTGCCCTACACGGTGTTCGGACCGCTGCGCGCCGCGATCTACATCGGTCAGGCCTTTTTCGTCTTCAACACCACCGAACACATCCGCGTCCTAACGCGACACTTCGACGAATTGATCCGCGCCGCCGTGGTCCAGGCATCGGAGGC
>JBHICL010000286.1:0-4621 GCA_046759605.1 Alphaproteobacteria bacterium
GGCCTGAGTAAGCGATCACACCGTCCTTGAGCACGTGCGCCTGGTCCGCGACCGCGGCGGCCACACCGACGTTTTGCTCCACGAGCAGAATCGTCAAGCCCCGCTTGCGAAGCATTTTTGTGCTTTCGATCACGGTCTCCACGATCCGCGGTGCGAGGCCGACGGAGGGCTCGTCCATGAGCAGGAGCCGCGGCCGTGCCATCAGCGCCCGCCCGATCGCGAGCTGCGTCTGCTCGCCGCCGCTCAGCGTACCCGCATGGCTCGACCGGCGCGCCCTCAAAATAGGGAACAGGTCGAGAATCTCCTCGATGTCCTGCCTTATCGCCTTCTTGTCCTTCCGGATGGACGCACCCACATCGAGATTGTCCTGCACGGTCATATCCCCGAACACCTCGCGACCCTGGGGGATCTGGACGACGCCCCGCTTGACCATGCGGTCTGGAGGCGCGCCGACGCTTTCCTTGCCCTCGAACAGGATGGACCCACCGCGCGGCGGGATCAGGCCGCTCAGCGCGTTGAGGACCGTCGTCTTTCCTGACCCATTGCCGCCGAGCAGCGCGATGATGTTCTTCGCGGGGACCGAGAAGGAGACGTCCCGCAACACCTCGGTCACGCCGTACCAGACCTTAAGGTGCTGCACTTCCAACATCGACCTGTTTCCCCAGGTAGGCCTCGATCACCTTTGGGTCTCTGCGGATTTCTTCGGGCTTGCCTTCAGCGATCTTGTACCCGGAGTTCAGCACCACCACGCGGTCCGAGACCCCCATGACGAGGCGGATCACGTGCTCGATCATGACCAGGGTCACGCCCTTTTCATCGCGGATCCGACGCAAAAGAGCATCCAGCTCAGCGACCCGGTTGATGCTCAGGCCGACGGCGGGCTCGTCCAGCAGCACCACCTTGGGCTCGCTTATGAGCGTGCGCGCGATCTCCACGATCCGTTGCTGGCCGAAGGAGAGGGCGTTCCCCGGACGCCGTGCGAACTCATCCATGCCGACGAAATGCAGCGCCTCCAACGCCCGGGCCCGCATCTCCGCCTCCTCCTCCCGCATCGCCTTGGTGCGGAACGCGGCAGCGAACAGGTTGGCACGACTGCGGAGATGCAACCCTGTCATCATGTTCTCGAGCACCGACATGCCCGGGAAGAGCTGCGAGGCCTGGAAGGTGCGTCCCAGCCCTATGCCGGCGATCTGGCTGGGCTTCCTTCTGGTAATGACCGTGCCGTCGAGGGTGATCTCGCCTTTGTCGGGCTTGTTCATGCCGCAGACCACATTCAGCAGGGTCGTCTTGCCGGCGCCGTTCGGCCCGATGACGCCGACGATTTCCCCCGCCTCGACCGCGACGGAGACGTCGCTGAGCGCGTGCACGCCGCCGAAAGAGATGGAGGCATCGTCGATGGCGAGGATGCTCATCGTCGCTTCGCGGCCGGCATTTCGGCGGCAACCTTGTCGCGCAGTGGCTTGTCCGCAGGGGGCTGCGCGGTCTCGGGGCCGGCCTCGTAGTGTAGCGGCTCCTCCCAGCCCGGGACCCACCGCTTGAGAAAGGCGACCAAGCCCCGCGGCTGAAACAGCACGAAGCCCAGCAGCAGCGCGCCGAAGACGATCTCTTGCGTGGCCTTGAACTCGCGCAACACCTCGAGCAGGTAGACCAGCACGATGGCTCCTAGAACGGAGCCCACGATCGATCCCAGGCCGCCGACCACCACCATGGCCTTGTGCAGGATCATTTGGAACAGGTCGAAGCTCTCCGGCGACACGAAGTCGAGGACCGCGCAATAGAGAGCCCCGGCCATGCCGGCGTAGAAGCCGGACAGCGCAAAGGCCATGGCCTTGTACTTGAGCAGATCGATGCCAAGCGCCTGAGCTGCGATCTCGCCGTCGCGCATGGCGACGAAGGCGCGGCCGATCCGTGAGCGCATGCCGAGCCAGGCGAAGACGAGGAGGGCGACGGTGACGATCCAACTCAGGTAGTAGATGCCGTAGTCCGCAGTGATGGGGAGCGGGCTGAAGTCGGGTTCCGGCACCGGGAAGCCGCCGGCGCCGAACGTGACCGACTCCCAGTGCCACAGCACCCACTGCGTGGCCTGGGCGAAGGCCAGCGTGGCCAGGGCGAGGTAGATCCCGCTCAGCCGCAGCGCCGGGAACGCCAACAGCGTACCGATGCCCATGGCCATCACCGCCCCGCCGGGCGCGGCGATCCAATACGGGAGCCCCAGCTTTACCTGCAGGAGCCCCGCGCCGTAGGCGCCGATGCCGTACATCGCGGCGTTGGCGAAGGCCAGCTGCCCCGCAAACCCGACGAGCAGGTTCAGGCCCAGGGCCAGGATAATGTAGAGCATCACCAGGTTGCCGACGAACAGCGTGTACTGGTTTGCCACCATCGGCAGCAGCGCCAGGGCTGCAAACAGGACGACGAGAAAGCTCCGGTTTCCGACCAGTACCTTCACGTCAGATCTTTCGGATGCCTCGCACGCCGAGGATTCCGGTCGGCAGGAAGATTAGCGCAAACATGATCACAATGAAGGCGGAGATATCCTGAAAACTCGTGTCGATGTAGCCAGCCGCCAGCTGCTCGAGGATGCCCACCAGCAGCCCGCCGACGATCGCGCCGGGGACGCTGGTGAGCCCGCCGAGGACAGCCGCGGCGAATCCTTTGATGAACAAGGTGAACCCGATGTCCGGGTACAACAGGGTCAACGGGGCCATCAGCACCGCGGCCGCGCCAGCTACGGCCGCGCCCACGGCAAAGGTGTACATGTAGATCCGGTCGGTGCGGATGCCGACGAGGGTAGCCGCTTTCGGGTTGCTGGCCGTCGCCTGCATCCATTTGCCGGCGCGCGTCGTCTTGAACAAGACGGCGAAGACCACCATGACGACGATCGCTGCGGCGAGCACGACCAGTTGCTGCGACATCACCATGATGCCGCCGACCCTGATCGGCTCGGGCGAGACCAGCGGCGGGAAGGCGAGATAGTCACGCTTCCCGCCCCAGATGATCCGCGCTATCCCCTTCAGTATGAACGAGAAGCCAATTGTGGCGAGCAGCACGCTGACGAGGCCGTGCTTCATCAGCGGCCGGTAGGCTATCCGGTCCGTCAGGATGCCGATCGTAAACGCGCAGGCCACCGCCAGAAAAAGCGACGGGACGTAGGGGACCCCGCCCATCACGTGGAACGTGTAGGCGAGGAACCCCCCCATCATGAACAGCTCTCCGTGGGCGAGGTTCACTACCTCGGTCGCCTTGTAGACGATCACGATACCCAAGGCGACAAGGGCATAGAGTGCCCCCGTGGTCATGCCAGTCGCCAGGAGGTAGCTGAACATTTGCATACGGTCTCACCCTCCCGGTCGTGTGGCGACCCGGCCCGTCAGTCGAGGGTCGTCACGCCGATAAACTTCACCTTACCCCCGACCAATCGGATCCAGGCCGGGCTCTGATTGCACTGGTGGCTCTCCGGCGGGTTGCAGGTGATCGGCCCCGGATACATGCCGGTCTCGAAGTTCTTGATCGTGCCCAAGGCCTTGAGGAACTTCTCCTGCGTCAGATCCGGTCCGGCCCGCTTCAGGGCCTCAACCAATACCTGCCCGCTCGCGATGCCCATCAGGTTGAACACTGACAGGGCATCGCCCGGGAACAGGCGCTCGATCCGTTCCCGCCACTCGGTCAGCGCGGGATCGGTTGGGTGGGCGGGCACCGTCGTGATGCTCACGAACTTCTCAAGCGCGCCCGGTATGCCCACCTGCTCCTGCAACGCAGGCAGGTCCTGGATGGCGGTCTGGCCGATCCAGTGGGGCTTGTAACCGAGTTTCAAGGAGTCACGGATCAGCACCGCCGCCGGCTTCGGGTAGAGAACGGCGAGCACCGCGTCGGCTCCGGCATTCATGATGCGCAGGGCCTGGGCCGTGCCGTCGTTCACGTCGACCGTCATCTCTTCATCGGCCACGGCCTTGATGCCTTGCGCCTTCATCGCGGCCATCAGAGGCTCGTATCGCGACCGGCCCCAGGCGTCGTGCTGAGCGACGACGGCGATCTTCTTGGCGCCTTGGTCGAGGGCGTATTTGAGCTGCGCCCTGCTCTCGATCGAAGCGGTGAGCTGCGAGGTGAAGATGTTCGGCGACGGCGGACTGGTGATACCGTCGGCCACCGCGGCGAACACGAGGAACGGGATGCCAGCCCTGACGATCTCGGGCTTCGCCCCAAGCGTCGCGTTGGAGCAGGCGCCACCATTGATCGCGAACACCTTGTGCTCGTAGACAAGCTTCTTCACCGCGGCGATGGCCCCCTCAGGCTTGCAGAGGTCGTCCTCGCGGATGAGCTTGAGCTTGCGGCCGTGGATGCCGCCCTCCTCGTTGACCTTTTCGAAGAGGGCTTCGAGGCCGTTCATGGTCAGTTTGCCGTATATGTAGACCCGGCCCGTCAACGGCCCGAAGGACCCTATCTTGATCTCGTTCTTGGTGACGCCAGGAACCTCGCCGGCCACGACGGACGTGGCCACGCTTGCTACCATCAAGATCGCGGCCGTCACGGCCATGCCATTACGTAACAGTTTCATGGCTCTTCCTCCCTTCTGTCTTCCGACAGGAGCATTGGGAGTGGTTGTTGAGGTCAGCGATGCCTCCCG
>JBHICL010000287.1:0-4621 GCA_046759605.1 Alphaproteobacteria bacterium
GCAGGGCGAAGCTCTTCTTGAACACGCTCAGGGTCAACCAGGCGGTCGCGTAGGCGCCGATCATGGTGAAGGTGATGTGCCCGAAGGCGAGCACGCCGGAATTTCCGATGAAGATGTAAAGTCCAACGACCAGCATGACGCGGATCAGCGTATCGGTCACGGTCTGCCCGAAAACGGCATCGCCGCTGAGCCATGTCGCCACGACGACAGCCCCCAGGATCGCCGACAGCGCGATCGGCGTCGAGTAGGCCTCGAGCAGCCCGCGGAGCCTGCGCGCGGCAGCCATCAGACCTTTTCCTCGATGGATTTGGACTTCAACAGGCCGGATGGACGAAACAGAAGGATGAGCAGCACCAGCGCGTAGACCCAGACGTCCCGGTTCGATCTCCACGCCTCCGGCAGGATCACCTGGAAGAAGACGCTGCCGATCCCAATCACGAAGCCGCCCAGCACGGCGCCGACCAGGCTGCCCATCCCGCCGACCACGGTGGCGACGAAGGCGAACAGCACCAAAGGCACGCCCATATGAAACGAGAGCACGCTGGTCTGCGCCACATAGAGCAGCGACACCACGGCCGCCAATAGGCCACTGATCGCGAACGCCGTCGCGATCACATAATTCGCGCGAATTCCGAGCAGGCGCGCCGTGAGAAAGTCCTCCGAGGCCGCTCGCATCGCGACGCCGATCGCCGTGCGTTTCAAGAACAGAACCAGAGCTACCAACAGAACGAGCGTGACCGCGATGGTGATAAGCTGAAGCTGAGGAATCCGCACGCCGGCGATGACGACAGGGTCCATGAGATGGGGCCAAATGTTGGCCGACTTCGGCCGTCCTCCGTGGATTGCGATGACCGCGTGCTGCAGGAAAAAGCTCACGGCAAACGAGGTGATCAGCAACACCGCCGCATCGGCCCGGCGCACCGGCCTGAACGCGAGGCGCTCCGTCGCGAGCGCCAGCGCAATCACGATCGCGCAAACGCCGGCGACCAACAGAGGGGCGGGCCAGGCCCCGATCAGTAAGGTCGAGGTTGCGGCGCTCGTCGGAACCACCAGCGAAAAGGCCCCCACCATGATGAAATCGCCATGGGCAAAATTGATGAGGCGCATTACCCCGAAGATCAGGCCAATGCCCAGCGCGGTCAGGGCGTAGAGACTCCCCAGTGCAACCGCATCCACAATGTGCTGCAGAATGGCAGTCATGGCGGTGGCTGCATTGAATTGGGCAGGCGCCAGAGGGCTGCCAAATGGCAGCCCTCCACTCGTTTCACTGGTTTCATGTGCGGCGATCTATCAGTCGTATAGATCGGCCGTGAACTCGGGAAAGATGAGCTGGAGCGCCGGCGGATCATCGAGCCCCATGCTGGCGGCAAAGGAGCCTTTACCATTTTGAATCTGAATCACCGTCATGGGATGGAACATGTCGATGTGCATGTCCGGAACGAACGTTGTCGCACCCCACAGCAACGGCTGCTTGTCAAACTTGTTCAGTTCGGCCAGCACCGCGTCGTTGTCCAGCGAACCCGCCCGCTCGGCAGCGATCTTCAATGCCTGGACAACGCTGTAGCCGTTCAGCGGGAACGACGTGTCCGGCTCGCCGTGCGTCTTGCGATAGCGGGCAAAGAAGTCGTTCACCTCGGCCCGCGGATCGTCTTTGTAGATGGAGCCGAAGGTGACGGCGTAGTGGTCGCTCAGTCCCGGGACACCTTCTGCCCAGTAATGGCCGTCCATCGCGTCGCCGCTGACGATCGCCGCGTCGATGCCAGCGCCGCGCACTTGACGAATCGCGCTGACAGCGCCTGGAACGTAAGAGCAAAGTGCCATCACCTCGGGCTCGCCTTTGGCCTCGGCGGCCTGCTTGTAGCGCGTGATCTGAGAAGCGATTGAGGGATCGTCCTGCATGAACGTGTCGACCCCTACGACCTCGCCGCCGAGCTTCTTCCAGTATTCGAGGAAGCCGTGGCATACGCTCTTGTCGTATTCGAGCGAGGCGTCGAGCAACGCGTAGGCCTTGCGCCAGCCCCGCTCCCAGCTGTAGGCGGCGGCGATTGCGCCCTCCACTTGGCCGGGCGTGTTCATGGTGAAGGCATAGGGACCGATCCCCTGCACGCCCATTTTCGCATCCGAAGCGCAGAAGGAGATGGCGATCATCTTGTTGTCGTGTGCGACGGTGGCGGCCGGCGCGCCCATGTCGTAATCGCACGACACGACCATGAAGTTTGCGCCCTTTGCAATCACCTCGGTTCCGGCCTTGGCGCCCTGGACGGTGTCGGTCTTGGTGTCGGAAACCACCGCCCGGACCTTCTTGCCGAGAAGGCCGCCCGCAGCATTGATGTCGTCAATCGCCATCATCGCGCCGATCAGCGGCGGGCCATCATAGGCATCCATCCAACCGCTCTGAGCGATCGCGAAGCCGATAACCACCTCGTGGTCGGCGGCCTGGGCCGGCTGCTGCATGGCGCCTGTGGCGGCCAAGATCGCCGCCCCGGCCGTCGCCGCGAACATTTTCTTGAATCTGTGCATTTCGGTCGTCCTCCCTGTTGACGTCATTCGTCTTGTATCCTGCGATAAACGGCCGTGCGCATTTTCGGTAGCTGGCGGCCCCGCGTGCTCTACACCGATCGCGGGCGAGCCAGGCTCCGCATCCGATGCGGGCCACGCAGCTCACCAGACCTTGATTAAACGGATTGCCTTCCCACGGCTCGAACCATATTTCTCGGTTGGATGCGAGTCCAGCAGGCTCACCCCGTCTAGTTTTTCTGGCGCAACTTGACGAGTTCGTCAATCACCGCGTCCGTGCTGCGAATTCGGCAGTAACCTTTGATCCCTTGGAGCGAAGCGTCGTGGCGTTCTTGGCTGTGCGTCGCGCAGGCGTCTTCGATTACGGTCATCAGGAATCCCCGGTCACAGCCGTCGCGCACCGCTGTTTCGACGCACTGGTCGGTGACGATCCCCATCACCAGGATGTATTCGATGCCCAGGTTGCGCAGCACGTATTCCACGTTGGTCGAATTGAAGATGCTGGATGAGGTCTTGGGAATCAGAATCTCGTTTTCGCGCGGTGCGAGCTCGTCGATGACCTCGGCCTCCCAAGAGCCCTTGGCCGCGAAGATCCCCGAAATTTTGTAATCCAGACCTCGGTCGCGACCATCAAAGGTCAGACACTCGATTATTGTGTAGATGACCTCGACCCCCGCCTCGCGGCAGGCCGACAGCAGACGCTGGCCGTTAGGGATGACGGTACCTGCGATGCGGTTCCAGAGATAGCCGTCCTCGGGCTCGCCCGCGACTTTTTCGGCGTTGTAATTGCCCTTCTGAAGATCGATCACCAGCAGGGCGGCCTTGTCCAGTTCGACGGCGCGCTGGCGAAAGTTCACATCGCCTTCGAGCGGTATCGCGTCGATCTCACTTCTCAACATAATCAGGTTTCCTCACTCGAAACGGGGCTCACATACATCCGGTGCCGGCGTCATGAAGTGATCGAGGCTCGGGTGGGCAACCGCCGAGCTAACGGCGTTGCTCACCCGATCGGCCCAGGCCCGCGCCCCGGCCTCCGACGCGATCAGGTCCTGCCGAATCTCTACTAGTAGGTAGGGCATCCCGCGTCGTTCCGCGTGCACCGGGACGGTGTAGTCCTCATCCAATTGCACCGCATAGGGCTCATTGTCGCCGACACAGAGCGCGCTGTCCGAGCGCAACCCCTCCAGCACGAGCCCGGCGAGGCGGCTGTCCCAGCGATATTGGATGCCGATATGCCAGGGCCGTTCTTGTCCCTGATAAACCGGCGTGAAGGAATGGATCGAAATGAGCACCGGCCACCCATCGCTTCTGACGCGGCTATCTACCAAGTGATGCAAAGCCTCGTGGTAGGGCCAGAAGAAGGCCTCCGCCCGTGCGGCTCGCTCTTCGTCGCTGAGCTGCTGGTTGCCGGGGATCTCCACGTCCTCACTCAGGGTCGCGAATGCCGTGGGCTGGTCCAGCGGCCGGTTGCAGTCGACCACCAGACGGGAATAACCGCTCAGGACCAGCGGCGAATCGAGGATCTCCGAGAGTCCCCGCGCGACCGCCGCTGCGCCGATGTCCCAGGCGATGTGCTGCTCCAGATCTTGCGGCGAAACGCCGAGCGTGCCCAGTTGTCTCGGGATTCGCGGGCTCGCGTGATCGCAGGCGAGGACGGCCCGGCCGCGGCCGCTGGCGTTAACGAGCTCGAAAGGCGGCGGCTCATCTGCCGCGATCCAAGGCTCTAGACGGTTGTGCCCGGCACTCATCGCCGATCAGAGGACTTCGAGGTACATCTGCCGTTCCCAAGGATGAACGTGCAGGTCGTACGCAGCTAGCTCGGCCCGCTTAACCGAGAGAAATTCGCGGAAGATCGCCGGGCCCAAAGCGTCCGCAATCACCTTGTCTGCCGCCAAGGCGTCCAGGGCCTGGGGCAGCGAGCGAGGCAGGAACTCGAGGCCACGCTCCTCTGCTTCCTCGGTCGAGAGGTGTCCCACATCCTCGGTTGCTGGCGGGGGGAGTTTGGCCTTTCTGTTAATCCCGTCCAACCCCGCCGCCAGCAGCGCGGTGAGGAATAGTAACGGGTTGGCCGCGTTGTCGCCCGAGCGGAACTCGATGTGGCGGC
>JBHICL010000288.1:0-4593 GCA_046759605.1 Alphaproteobacteria bacterium
GCGTGTTCGGCGAGTGCGGCGGCTACATGGTCCTGGGCGAGGCTCTGGTCGACCAGCGGGGGGAGCGTCACGGGATGG
The DNA here is from genome assembly GCA_046759605.1 of Alphaproteobacteria bacterium. Lineage (GTDB taxonomy): Bacteria > Pseudomonadota > Alphaproteobacteria > UBA6615 > UBA6615 > JBHICL01. The sequence goes on from JBHICL010000288.1 coordinate 79, forward strand.
CGGGACTTCTTCCGGTGGAGACGTCGTTTGTCGAGCGGCGTCTGAGCCTCGGGTACCGGCAGGTCGAGCTTGCCGCCGACGCGGTGTTCGGCGCGGACGGGATGTCTTTCCGCGGTCACGAGTTCCATTACGCGCGGGTCGTGCGCGAGGGCCCCGCTCGGGCGCTCTTTCGCGCGCGCGACGCCGCCGGTCGGGCTCTCGGGGATAGCGGCCTGGTGTCGGGATCGGTGGCGGGCTCGTTCGTTCACCTGGTGGACCGGGCCGAGCGGGCGGGGTTCCCATGACCGGGACGCCGTTCTGGAAGCGCAAGCGGCTCGAAGAGCTGGACCGGGACGAGTGGGAGTCCCTGTGCGACGGCTGCGGCCAGTGCTGCCTGCATAAGCTCGAGGACGAGGATACCGGCGAGATCGCGCTCACCAACGTCGCCTGCCGCTACCTGGACCTCGGGAGCTGCCGGTGCTCGGACTACGCCAACCGCGCCCGCAACGTGCCGGATTGTGTGCACCTCACGCCCGAGACCGCCGGGCGCCTGCCCTGGTTGCCGCGGACCTGTGCCTACCGGCTGCTCGCCGAGGGGAAAGAGCTTTATTGGTGGCACCCCCTCGTCTCCGGCGACCCCGATACGGTGCACCGGGCCGGCATTTCGGTCCGCGGCCGGGCGTTGTCCGAGGACCGCGTCACCGACGTGCGGGACCACGTGCTGGCCTGGCTCAACGATGGCGCCGATCCGTTCGGCCACCGCCGGGGCCGGAGCCGGGGACGCCGGTAGGTCAGGCCGATGGAGGGCAACCGTCACGTCAGCGTGATTTGCAATCGTGGGGCAAAGCCGATCTTTTTCATGCTTGTTCTCAACGGCGATAATCGGATCGATGTTTGACCGTAAGAGGTGGTTGCTCGGCCTTGCGCTTGCGCTTGGCGTGGGCGCGACGTCGGGCCACGCCCGCGATTGGGACGACGTTCTCGCCGAGGCGCGGGGACAGACCGTCTTCTTCAACGCCTGGGCCGGTTCCGAGAAAATCAACGCCTATATCGCGTGGGCTGGTGAGCGCGTCCTCGCCGACTACGGTGTCACGCTCAGGCACGTGAAGATCGACGACACCGCGACCGTCGTCTCTCGGGTGCTCGCGGAGAAGGCTGCCGGCAGGGCGACCGGCGGCTCGGTGGATCTCGTCTGGATAAATGGCGAGAACTTCGCCTCGATGAAGGAGAACGACCTCCTGGCCGGCCCGTTCGCCACGGACTTGCCGAACTTCGCCCTTGTCGACGTCGAGAACAAGCCGACGGTCCTCACCGACTTCACCGTCCCGGTGGATGGCCTCGAGGCGCCTTGGGGCATGGCGCAGATCGTTTTCATGTACGATACGGCGCGGGTGACCGATCCGCCGCGCTCGATGCACGAGATGTTGCGCTGGGCGCGGGCCAACCCGGGGCGGCTTACTTATCCCGAGCCGCCCAATTTCACCGGTACGACGTTCCTGAAGCAGGCGCTCCACGAGTTGACGCCGGACAGGTCGGTCCTGCAGCACCCCGCAAGCGATACGGTCTTCGACACCGCGACGGCGCCACTGTGGGAGTGGCTCGATCGCCTCACCCCTCACCTGTGGCGGCAGGGCAGGGCCTACCCCGCGAACCGGGAGGCCCAGCGGCAGCTTCTCGACGATGGTGAGATCGACATCTCGCTCACCTTCGAGCCCGCGGGCGCGTCCTCGGCGATAGCCCAGGGCCTTCTCCCCGACACCGTGCGTACCTATGTCCTCGAGGGCGGCACCATCGGCAACACGCATTTTCTTGCCATCCCGTACAACTCCGATGCTCGCGCGGCCGCTATGGTCGTGGTCAACTTCCTGCTGTCGCCGGAGGCGCAGGCGCAGAAGCAGAATCCAGAGGTCTGGGGCGACTTCACCGTGCTGGCGGTGGACAAACTGGCGCCGGCCGATCGCGCGCTGTTCGACGGCCTCCCGCGCGGGATCGCGACCCTGCCGCCGGAGGCGCTGGCGCCCACGCTTGGCGAACCGCATCCCTCGTGGGTGAGTCGTCTGGAGGACGCGTGGCGCCGCCGCATGGTGCGCAGCAACTGACCCGCGACCGCCGATGTCGATGTGGGTCCTGCGCTTCGTCCCGGCGGTTACGCTAACGGCGTTCCTGGCGCCGGTCCTGGCGGGTCTGGCCGGAACGGCCTTGCCGGCGATGGGTTTCCTGCCAGTCATCGGCGGGAACCGGTTCAGTCTCGAACCCTGGCGGGTCCTGCTCGCGACGCCGGGGCTTCTTGCCTCCATACGGCTCACGGTGTTGAGCGGTTTTCTCGCGACGTCGATCTCGCTCGCGCTCGTGTTTGCGTTCTGTGCCGCCGCGCACGACAGGCCCGTGTTCGCGCGCGCGCGCCGTCTGCTCGCTCCGCTCATGGCCGTGCCCCACGCCGCCGTCGCCATTGGCCTCGCCTTCATCATCGCGCCGAGCGGCTGGCTCGTCCGTCTGGCGTCACCTTGGCCCAGCGGCTGGCAGCAGCCGCCTGATGCGCTTATCGTCCAGGATCCCCTCGGCCTGGCGCTGGTCGCCGGGCTCGTCCTCAAGGAAACGCCGTTTCTCCTGCTCATGACCGTGGGCGCGCTCGGACAGGCGCAGGTTCAGCCGACGTTGACCGTTGCCCGCAGCCTCGGCTACGGGCCCGTGCAGGCCTGGCTCAAGGGGGTTCTGCCCCGGGTCTATGCGCAACTGCGCCTTCCGGTCTACGCGGTCCTCGCGTTCTCCCTCTCCGTCGTGGACATGGCCTTGGTCCTGGCCCCGAGCACGCCCGCGCCCTTGGCCGTCGAGGTGTTTCGCTGGTTCCGCGACCCGGACCTCGGGCTTCGGTTCGTGGCCGCCGCGGGCGCCGTGCTGCAGGTCGCGATCGTGGCCCTGTCGATTGCCCTCTGGGCGTTCGGCGAGCGCGTCGTTGCCCGTCTGGGCCGGCGCTGGCTCTCTGGTGGGGCGAGGGGCCATGGTGGACGATCGACGCGGATCCTCGCGACCGCCGGCCTCATGAGTGTTTTCGCGCTGGCGACCCTCGGTATCGTCGCCATGGGGCTCTGGTCCCTCACCTGGCGTTGGCGCTACCCGGACGCCTTCCCCAGCGCCTGGACCCTCGACAACTGGACGCGCCACATGGGCGCCGTCGCCTGGCCTTTCTGGGTGACCGTGACCGTCGGCATATCGGCCGCGCTCATCGCGCTTGCCCTCGTGCTGGGCTGTCTCGAGAACGAGAAAAGTCGCGGCGTGAAGGTCACGACCCGCGCCATGTGGCTTCTGTACACGCCGCTGATCGTGCCCCAGATCGGTTTCCTGTTCGGCGTCCAGATCCTGCTCATCTGGAGCGGCCTCGACGGCGCCCTGCCGGCGCTCGTGTGGGCGCATCTCCTGTTCGTGCTGCCCTACGTGTACCTGGCGCTCGCGGATCCGTATCGCGCTTTCGACGACCGTTACGCGCACGCGGGACAGGTGCTTGGCGCCTCGCCCTGGCGCGTCTTTTGGTCAATAAAGGCGCCCATGCTGCTGCGTTCGATTCTGCTGGCGGCGGCCTTGGGTTTCGCGGTCAGCGTGGCCCAGTACCTGGCGACGGTTTTCGCCGGCGGCGGTCGGTTCGCCACCCTGACGACGGAAGCGATCAGCCTTGCCGCCGGCGCCGATCGGCGGGTCACGGGCACCTACGTGCTGCTGCAGGCGGTGTTGCCGCTCGTCATGTTCGCCGGCGCCCTCGGTCTCCCGGCATGGCTCCACCGCAACCGGGCCGAGCTCCAGGTGGCGCGATGAGCGACGGCGAGCTCGTGCTGCACGGCGTCTCGCTGCGGCTCGGCGAGCGCGTGTTGATCAACCGTCTCGACCTCGAGGTCACGGCCGATAGGGTGACCACGGTCATGGGCCCGAGCGGCTGCGGCAAGTCGGCGCTCCTCAACTTCATATGCGGCACCCTGCCGCCGGCCTTCGAAGCGACGGGGCGGGTGATTCTCGGCGGCAGGGACCTTGCTCCGCTGCCACCGGAACGGCGGCGCGTTGGTATCCTGTTTCAGGACGATCTCCTGTTTCCCCACATGTCGGTCGGAGAAAACCTGGCGTTTGGCCTGCCCGCCCGGGTCAAGGACCGCGAGGAGCGGTGGGGGCGGGTCGAGGCGGCGCTCGTCGAGGCGGACCTGGCCGGCATGGCCGATCGCGATCCGGCCACGCTTTCGGGCGGTCAGCGGGCGCGCGTGGCCGTGATGCGGACCCTGCTTGCCGAGCCGCGCGCCCTGCTGCTCGACGAGCCCTACTCGAAGCTCGACACGGCGCTGAAGGCGCGCTTTCGGGCGTTCGTGTTCGATCACGCGCGGGCCAATCGCATACCCACGCTGCTCGTGACCCATGACCCGGCGGACGCCGAGAGCGCCGGCGGACCCGTGCTGGAGCTGGCGCGCCCGGGCTCGCCGCTCGGTGCGCCTCGCGAAACGGTCCTCAGGCGCCCCAGGACCATCTGACCGAGGCGAGCTTCCATCGTGATATCGACAA
>JBHICL010000289.1:0-4593 GCA_046759605.1 Alphaproteobacteria bacterium
CGCCAGACGCTTCGTCGACTGGCTGACGAGCGCGCCGGGTCAGGCCGCGATCGCGCAGTTCCGGATCGGTGGCGGGCAGCCGTTCGTTCCAAGCGCAAAAGTGGACGGTTGACAGCGCCACCGCGGCTTTGCACGGTGCAAGAAACGCATGGGACAGGACAGGGGGGTCCAGTGCGGGGCGCGCGCGTTTGGGGGAGCGCCGCAGTCATACTTGCCTTGCTGGTGCCGCCGCTGATGAGCCCATCACGCGGCGATGCGACCATGGTTGCGGTGACGGCCATCGTCGAGCATCCAACGCTCGATGCCGTTCGCGGCGGCATTCGCGACGCGCTTTCCGCGGCCGGGTTCCGTGACGGACAGAACCTGAGCTTCATCTTCGAAAGCGCGGGGGCCGACCGCCTCAAGGCAAAGCAGATCGCCCAACGCTTCGCGGAATCCCCGGCCGACGTCATCGTCGCGCTCTCCCCACCTTCGGCGCGGGCGGTCCTGGAGACAGGGACGGATCGGCCGGTCGTCATCGCCGCCATCGCCGATACCGCGGTCGCTGAGATGCTGAAGGGCACGCACGCAAGCCCACGCAACGTAGCGGGGTTGGTCGAGGGCGCGCCTCATCGACAGCAGTTGCGGCTGATCGCCGAGGTGGCCGACGGCCGGCGAACCGTCGTCGTCCCGTTCGACAAAGCGTCAATGGAGAGACGCGACGCAGCTCACCATCTTAGAGACCTGGCAAGGGCTTTCGAGCTGGATGTCCTTCCTCTCCCGGTCCATGCGGGTGACGACATCGTGGCGAATATCGGAGCCGCCTATGATCGAGGCCGCGTCCTTTTCCTGCTGGACGACCCGACTGTCGTTGCCGCGGCCGAAGATATCTTCGAGCTTGGCGCGGAGCTGCAATGGCCCGTTTTTGCCGCAAGTGCCGACCTCGTGGCACGCGGCGCCATCGCGACGGTCGTCTACGATTATTACGACATCGGCTTGCAAACGGGCGAGACGATCGCGCGGATCCTGTTGGGCTCCAGGCCGGTCGAGCTGTCGCTACGGCCCGCCGAAGCTAATTACCTCGTCGTCAACACCGAGGCGGCCGAGGTCATGGGACTCGAGCTCACACCCGAAGTCCGCGCCAGGGCGGACGAGATTTACGAGTAGCGAGATTTACGAGCAGAGGGGCGCCCTACTCAGTCGCCGTTCCATACCACCCGGCCGAGATCCGAGACATCGTATCCCTCGAGCTCCTTCGCCTTGCGCTCGAACGGACGGGAGCGGGCGAACTGCAGCAGCATCTGTAGCGGAGGCTCGAAGAAGTCGCGGCGGCGCACCACCAGATCGTAGCGTTCGCGGACCAGCGGGACAAAGCCGAGGCGGAACTGAGCCGCGACGCATGCGATGGCGACGCCGGCATCCGCCTTGCCCTCGAGCACGGCAAGGGCAACATCGGATTCCGATCGTGCCGGCGGGGCAAGCAGGTTGAGGTCGGCGGCCGACAGGCGAGCCCGTTGCAGCAGGTTCACCAGGAGAACCTGGCTTCCGGCCTCCGGTTGCCGCTGCACGACCGTGAGCTCCGGGCGCGCCAGATCCGCCATCCCTTCGAGCCCTTTCGGGTTCCCGGGGGCGACGACGAGGCCCTGCTGGCGCCAGGCCCATTCGAGAACCACCACTTCGCGCGCCACCGAGGACTGCCGGACAGCGGGAACGTTGTACTCGCCGGTCTCCGAATCGAGCACATGCATGCCGCACATGGCAGCCTCGCCGTCCGCGAGCCTGCGCAGGCCGTCCAGGCTGCCCGCCGAAAGCAATGCGAGATCGCTGCCGCTCTCCCTGAGCGCCCACTCCAACAGCGGGTCATGGCTTCCGGCCAGCACCGCCGGCGCCGGGCCCGCCAGCGACGCGCCGATGGGCGCGAACTCCACGGTGCCGTTGATCCATTGATCGACCAGGGTTTTCGGGAACAGCCACTTCCCCGTTACCCGCGTGCACGGGATTCGGCGCCGACGAACGAGGTCGTAGACCTTGCGCTCCTTGATCCCCAAATAGGCGGCAACCTCGCGCGTGCTCATCATCTCAGACGTCATTTTCGGCCCGTCCATGCCGCTCGTCGGCGCGCCCGACCTTGCCCTGGAAGCCGGTACCGGTACAATGTGCGCCGAGCGGCTGTTTATACGTCGTTTCTCCGCATGCGATAAATGAGCTGGGCAGGGGCACAACCAGACCTAAATTACACCTGTCCACGAGCCTGTCGAACGAGTTTGGGGGATGTTCACGAGCATGGACCTGTCGCCACTAGTCGATCCGTTCGAGCGTCACATCAACTACCTGCGGGTTTCCGTCACGGACCGCTGCGATCTCCGCTGCGTCTATTGCATGGCGGAGGATATGATCTTCCTGCCGAAGGCCGAGGTGCTGACGCTGGAAGAGCTCGACCGGCTGTGCTCGGCCTTCGTGCGTCTGGGCGTTCGCAAGCTTCGCCTCACCGGTGGCGAGCCCCTGGTGAGACGGAACGTCATATGGCTCATCGAGCGGCTGGGACGACATCTGAAGACGGGAGCGCTCGACGAGCTCACATTGACGACCAACGGAACACAACTCGCCAAGCATGCCGGAGCGCTCCGCGCCGCCGGCGTGCGGCGGGTCAACGTCTCCCTCGACACCCTCGAGCCATCCAAGTTCCAGGCCATCACGCGCTGGGGAAAGCTCGGACAGGTCATGGACGGACTGGCGGCCGCGCGAGAAGCGGGTCTCGCGATCAAGATCAACATGGTCGCGGTTCGCGGCGTCAACGACGACGAGTTCGACCGCATGATCGCATGGTGCGGCGAGCGCGGCCACGACCTGACGATCATCGAGGTGATGCCGATGGGCGACATCGGTGGCGAGAACCGGCTCGAGCAGTACCTCCCGCTGAGCATGGTGCGGGCCAAGATTTCCGAAACCTGGACGCTCCAGGACATCGACTACAGCTCCGGCGGCCCTGCGCGTTACGCCCGCATCGTGGAAACCGGACGCCGGCTCGGCTTCATCACACCGCTCACGCATAATTTCTGCGAATCCTGCAACCGCGTTCGCCTCACCTGCACCGGGACCCTGTATATGTGCCTCGGCCAGATGGACGCCGCCGATCTGCGGACGCCCCTTCGCGCCTCCGATGACGACGACGCGCTGATCGCCGCCATTCGCGAAGGGATCGACCGCAAACCCAAGGGCCATGACTTCGTCATCGACCGCCGCCACCGAGCGCCCGCGGTCGACCGGCATATGAGCGTAACCGGCGGCTAGAGGCGGTTGGCGATGCTGGTAAAGTCGCCGGCCCGGAACGAACCGGAAAAGCTCCGGAAAGAGCTGGACGCCATCGCCGTGGTCGCCGCCGAGAACGAGGCCGCCCGGGCGGCGCTTGGCGAGCTTGAGCGCAGGTATCGCTTCGCTCCTCTCAAGGAGGCCGACGTCATCGTTGCCCTGGGCGGAGACGGATTTCTCCTCCAGACCCTCCGCCACTACATCGACCGCGACGTTCCAATCTTCGGCATGAATCTGGGCTCCGTCGGTTTCCTGATGAACGACTACAGCGCGGAGAAGCTCCCCGAGCGGCTGGCTGCCGCCGAACGGGTCGTTCTCCATCCGCTGCGCATGGCGACCCGAACGCTCGGGGGCGAGGCGCGGGAGGCTCTGGCCATCAACGAGGTCTCGCTTCTACGAGAAACGTATCAGGCGGCCAAGATCGAGATCCGGATCGATGGCGTGGTACGCATGCCAGAGCTAATCTGCGACGGCGTCCTCGTAGCCACGCCAGCCGGCAGCACGGCTTACAATCTTTCCGCTCACGGTCCCATCGTCCCCATAACGGCCGAGATCCTGGCCCTCACGCCGATCAGCGCGTTCCGCCCGCGACGGTGGCGGGGCGCGCTTCTGCCGCGGTCCGCGGTGGTGACCTTCGTGATCCACGAGGCCGACAAGCGGCCCGTGAGCGCGGTCGCCGACGACACCGAGGTACGCGACGTGGCCGAGGTCGTCGTACGCGAGGACCGGGACGCTACCCCCTGCCTGCTGTTCGACCCCGGGCAGAATCTCGCTGAGCGCATCCTCAAAGAGCAGTTCACACCCTAACCCCACGCAGCGGTCCATGCGTACGACGGTTATCTTCGACATCGGAGGCGTTCTCATCGACTGGGATCCCAGGCACCTCTACCGCAAGCTGTTCGACGACGAGGACGCCATGGAGCATTTTCTCGCCACGGTGTGCACGCCGGAATGGAACGCCCAGCAGGATGAGGGGCGCACCGTGGCCGAGGGGACGGCCTTGTTGACCGAGCGGTTCCCCGAGCACGCTGCGCTCATCCTTGCCTACTACGACCGCTTCGGCGAAATGATGAACGGACCGTTGGAAGAAACCGTATCGTTGCTCGGAGAGCTCAGGGGCGCCGGGACGCCGCTTTACGCGCTAAGCAACTGGTCACGCGAAACGTTTCCCCTGGCGCGCGAGCGCTTCGAGTTCCTGGACTGGTTCCGCGGCATCGTCATCTCCGGCGAGGAGGGCGTGAAGAAGCCGGATCCACGGATCTATCAACTGCTACTTCACCGCTACCGGATCGACCCCGGCGCCGC
>JBHICL010000290.1:0-4586 GCA_046759605.1 Alphaproteobacteria bacterium
AAGGGCGACCGGTACGTTCTCAACGGCACCAAGATGTGGATCACCAACGGCCCCGGAGCCGAGACACTGGTGGTCTATGCCAAGACCGATCCGGCGGCCGGCAAGGACGGCATCACCGCCTTCATCGTCGAGAGCGCCTTCAAAGGCTTCTCCACCGCCCAGAAGCTCGACAAGCTGGGGATGCGCGGCTCGGACACCAGCGAGCTGGTGTTCCAGGACTGCGAAGTGCCGGCGGACAACGTGCTCGGCGAGGTCGGCCAGGGCGTGCACGTGCTGATGAGCGGCCTCGACTACGAGCGGGTGGTGCTCGCGGCCGGGCCCCTCGGCATCATGCAGACCTGCATGGACATCGTCGTGCCCTATGTCCATGAGCGCAGGCAGTTCGGCAGGCCCATCGGCGAGTTCCAGCTCATGCAGGGCAAGCTCGCCGACATGTACACGACCATGAACGCGTGCAAGGCCTATGTCTACGCCGTCGCCCGGGCCTGCGACCGGGGCGAGACGACGCGCAAGGACGCCGCCGGCGCCATCCTCTATGCCGCCGAGAAGGCGACGTGGATGGCGCTCGAGGCCATCCAGGCGCTCGGCGGCACCGGCTACATCAACGAGTCCGCCACCGGCCGGCTTCTCCGTGACGCCAAGCTCTATGAGATCGGCGCCGGCACCAGCGAGATCCGGCGCATGCTGGTCGGCCGCGAGCTGTTCGAGGAGACGGCCTGAGGGTGCGACGATAGGGATCACCCGCGCCGGCGGCGTGAACGTTGATCTCGACGGCGATCGGGTTCACCGTTACGGGATCCGGTACATCGGGAACCAGTGTCGAAGAGGCCGGGGTGAGCCGCCAGGACCATTGGAGTGGAATCTACGAGACCACGGAGCCCGGGCGGGTCGGCTGGTATCAGGAGCGTCCGGAACTTTCCCTCGAATTGATCGGGAAGGCCGGCCTCGCGCCCGACGCCCCCATTCTCGACGTGGGCTCCGGCGCCAGCCATCTGATCGATGGGCTGCTGGAAAAGGGGTTCTCCGACATCTCTGCCCTCGATATCGCCGAGGCTGGCCTTGCCAGAACGCGCGCGCGGCTCGGCGGCAGGGCCGACGCGATCGACTGGATCGTTACCGACGTGACCCGCTGGCGGCCCCGTCGCCGGTACGATCTGTGGCACGACCGGGCGGTCTATCATTTCCTTGTCGATGCCGAAGACCGCGCCCTCTATGTCGATGTTCTCGGACAGGCCCTGAAGGCGGGCGGTGCTTTGGTTATTGCTTCGTTCGCGCTCGACGGCCCCGAGAAATGCAGCGGGCTGCCGGTTCACCGTCATTCCGAGGAAATGTTCGAGGCGGAGCTGGGCCCCGCGTTCGAGCTGGTCGAGAGCGCACGGGAACGGCACGTCACGCCCTCGGGTGGCATCCAGAACTATCTTTACTGCCGTTTTCGGTATCTGCCGTAAGGACCTGCCCTGGCTCGAGCGCCGCCTTGTGGCCGCCGGCGCCACGGTGCTAGCTTCCGGCCCGGCATTCGCGTCATCGGGGAGAGGAGGGCCGTGCCCAGCGTCCTGATCGTTGGCGCCAGCCGGGGCATCGGGCTCGAGTTCGCCCGCCAGTACGCCGCCGACGGCTGGCGGGTCCATGCGACCTGCCGCGACGTGGCGCACCCGGGCAAGCTGGGAGAGATCGCGGGGGACGTTCACCTCCACGAGCTGGAGCTGCGCGACCTCGATCAGATCTCGGATCTGGGCTCGGCCATGGACGGTGTTGCGTTGGATCTCGTGGTCCACAACGCCGGCATCTACGGCCCGCGCAACGTGACGCTCGCGAACCTCGATCCCACCGTCTGGGCGGAGGTGATGTCGGTGAACGCCATCGCGCCGCTTGCCGTCGCTCAGGCCGTGATCGACAGCGTGCTCGCCGGTGGCCGCAAGGCGATGGCGTTCCTGTCGAGCGGCATGGGCTCGATCGGCGAGAATACGAGCGGTGGCAGCTACATCTATCGCACGTCGAAAGCCGCTTTGAACGCCGGTGTGCGCAGCCTGGCCATCGACTATCGGAGGGCGGGTCTCACTGCCGTGGTCCTCCATCCCGGCTGGGTGCGGACCGATATGGGCGGACCCGGCGCCACCCTCTCGCCCGAGGAGAGCGTGACCGGCATGCGGCGGGTGATCGCCGGCCTCGGCCCCGGCGACAGCGGCCGGTTCTTCAATCACGACGGCAGCTACATATCGTGGTAAGTATTACTTTATTTCAGTTAGTTAACGTGTATACCGAACAGATGAGATGAGCATGGCGGGCGCGCCCATCGACTTCTACTTCGACTTCTCGAGCCCCTATGGCTATCTCGGCGCGCAGCGCATCGAGGCGCTCGCCCGCAAGCACGGGCGCGAGGTGGCGTGGCGGCCCTTCCTTCTCGGTGTGGTGTTCAAGGACACGGGCGCCCAGCCCCTTGTCGACTATCCCATCAAGGGCGAATACGCGCTCCGGGACTTCAAGCGCAGCGCCCGGCTCTACGGCATCGAGTTCGTCATGCCCGAGACGTTTCCGGTCTCCGCGCTCGCCGGATCGCGCGCCTTCTACTGGCTCGGAGACCGTGATCCCGGCAAGGCCAAGGCGCTCGCCCGGGCGCTGTTCGCCGCCGTGTTCCAGCGTGGCCATGACATCGGCGCGCCGGAGCGGGTGGTCGAGGTGGCGGCGGACCTTGGCGTCGATCCCGAGGAGCTGCGCGCCGCCTTGACCGATCCGGCGGTGAAGCAGCGCCTCCGGGACGAGGTGGGCGCCGCCATCGAGCGCGGCGTTTTCGGATCGCCCTTCTTCTTCGTCGACGGCGAGCCGTTCTGGGGAGCCGACCGCCTGGACCACGTCGACCGCTGGCTCGAGACCGGGGGGTGGTAGGCGAGGCGCGGATCGTCGAGCGGCGGCGGTCGGGCGCTTTGCCCTTGCCCGACGCGCGTTCCGGGCGTCATCCTGGGCCACCGGAAAGCCAATGGCGACGCTGAGAAGCAACATCGATCTTCGTGCCGAGGACTTCGCAGTGGCGAAGGCGGAGATGGCCGCTCTCGTCGTGGACCTGCGCAAGCAGCTCGCGGACATCGAGGGCGGCGGTGGGGAGCGCGCCCGCGAGCGGCACCTGACCCGGGGGAAGCTGCTGCCCCGGGACCGCGTCCGCCTGCTGCTCGACGACGGCTCTCCGTTTCTCGAGCTGAGCGCGCTGGCCGGCCACAAGCTTTACAAGGACGAGGTGCCCGCGGGCGGGCTCATCACCGGCATCGGCCGTGTCTCGGGCCAGGAGTGCATGATCGTCGCCAACGACGCCACGGTGAAAGGCGGGACCTACTACCCGATCACCGTGAAGAAGCACCTGCGCGCCCAGGACATCGCGCTCGAGAACAACCTTCCCTGCATCTACCTGGTCGATTCCGGCGGCGCCAACCTGCCCAACCAGGACGAGGTCTTCCCCGACCGCGACCACTTCGGCCGCATCTTCTACAACCAGGCGCGCATGTCCGCCGCCGGCGTGCCCCAGATCGCCGCGGTGATGGGGTCGTGCACGGCGGGCGGCGCCTACGTGCCGGCGATGTCGGACGAGAGCATCATCGTCAAGGGGCAGGGCACCATCTTCCTCGCCGGACCGCCCCTCGTGAAGGCGGCCACCGGAGAGGTCGTGAGCGCCGAGGACCTGGGCGGCGCCGACGTGCACACGCGCATAAGCGGCGTGGCCGACCACTTCGCCCGCGACGACAGCCACGCCCTCGCCATTGCCCGCCGCGTGGTCGCCAAGCTGAACCGGCGCAAGTCCGTCTCCCTCGACCTCGGCGAGCCGCGCGAGCCGGGCTACCCGGCCGAGGAGCTCTATGGCGCCGTGCCCACCGACATCAGGAAGCAGTACGACGTGCGGGAGGTCATCGCCCGCATCGTGGACGCAAGCGAGCTCGACGAGTTCAAGGCGCGCTACGGCACGACCCTGGTTACGGGTTTCGCCCGTATCCACGGCTACCCCGTGGGGATCGTGGCGAACAACGGCATTTTGTTTTCCGAATCCGCGCTCAAGGGGACGCACTTCATCGAGCTGTGCTGCCAGCGCGGCGTGCCGCTGGTGTTCCTGCAGAACATCTCCGGCTTCATGGTCGGGCAGAAGTACGAGGCCGGCGGGATCGCCAAGGACGGCGCCAAGATGGTCACCGCGGTGGCTTGCGCCGAGGTGCCGAAGTTCACGATCATCATCGGCGGCAGCTTCGGCGCCGGCAATTACGGCATGTGCGGCCGCGCCTACGGTCCACGATTCTTGTGGATGTGGCCCAATGCCCGCATCTCGGTCATGGGGGGCGAGCAGGCCGCGAACGTGCTGGCCCGGATCCGCCGGGACGCCATGGAGGCCCGCGGCGAGAGCTGGAGCGCGGAGGAGGAGACCGCCTTCAAGGCGCCCATCGAGGAGCAGTACGAGACCCAGGGGCACCCGTACTACGCCAGCGCTCGCTTGTGGGACGACGGCGTCATCGACCCCGCGGAGACGCGCAACGTCCTGGCCCTGGCCATCTCGGCCTCGCTCAACGCGCCGATCGAGAGAACCCGGTTCGGCGTCTTTCGGATGTAGACGG
>JBHICL010000291.1:0-4561 GCA_046759605.1 Alphaproteobacteria bacterium
ACCGAGCGCCGGGCGCGCCTTGAGAATGGCCACCAAACCCGCGTCACGCTCGCGTATCAGCGCGTCGATCGATCGGCCGGCCGCTTCGGCCTCGGTTTCAGCGACGACCCGGTCGCGTAGCTCGCGCGTGAGCGGCGGCGCCCCGAGCCGCGTCCAGGGCGATAAGAGCGCCGGCCCGAAGTGGTCCAGCATGCCCGCCATGCCGTCGTCGCCCCCGGCCAGGTGGAATGTGAGATACGGCCCCATGAGCGCCCAGCGGAGACCCGGGCCCTCGCGGATGGCGGCGTCGATCTGAGCCACCGTGGCCTCGCCGGCGGCAACCATGTGAAGCGCTTCCCGCCACAGGGCCTCCTGCAGGCGATTGCCGACGAACCCCGGAACGTCGTTGTCCATCGTGATGACCGACTTGCCGGCCCGCTCGTAGAAGGCCACCGCCCATTCGACCGCCGACGCCGCCGCCAGCGCGCCACCGACCACCTCGACCAGGGGGATCAGGTAGGGCGGGTTGAACGGATGGCCCACGACGAGGCGCTCGGGAGCCCGCGTCGCTTCCACGGCCATCTCGCCCATGGGATAGCCGGAGGTCGAGGATGCGATCACCGTCCCCGGTGGCGTCGCGTCGTCGATCTCGGCCAGCAAACGTATCTTCAGGTCCAGCCGCTCGGGGGCGCTTTCCTGAACGAACTGGGCCTCCGCAACGCCCTCGTCCAGGCTGGGCGCGAACGTCATCCGGTTCAGAGACGCCCCGGGCGCCAGACCCAGCGCCTCGAGCGCGGGCCAGGCCCTTGTCACGAGCCGCGTCACGCGCACCCGCGCATCGGGCGAAGGATCCCAAACCCGCACGTCGAACCCCCGGGCCAGGAATTGCGCGACCCAGCCGCCGCCGATCACACCGGCGCCGATGCAGGCGACGCGCCCCGCCGCCTCGGGCGCGGCGCCCGGTTGCCAGCTCATCGCCCTAGGACCTTTTCTCGAGGCCAAGCGTCTCTCGAGCTTCCGCCGGCGTCTGGACCCGTCCACCCAGGGACTCGATGATCCGGACGGCGCGCTCCACCAGCTGAGCGTTGGACGCGAACACGCCCCTGTCGATGTAGAGATTGTCCTCGAGGCCGACGCGGACGTGCCCGCCCAGCAGCATGGCCTGGGCCACCATCGGGAACTGCATGCGCCCGATCCCGAATCCGGCCCAGATGGCCCCCGGGGGCAGCATGTTCACCATCGACTGCATGACGCCCACGTCGGGCGGAGCGCCGTAGGGGATACCCATGCAAAGCTGGAAGAGCGCCGGGGAGGCCACGAGATCCTCCTCCACGAGCTGCCGCGCGAACCAGAGATTTCCGGTGTCGAAGACCTCGAGCTCGGGCCGTACGCCGAGTTCCCGGATGCGCCGCGCGCCTTCGCGCAGCATGTCCGGCGTGCTCACGTAGACGAGGCTTCCGTCGCCGAAGTTGAGCGTCCCGCAATCGAGGGTGCACATCTCGGGACGCAGCTCCTCCACGTGCGGCAGGCGATCGATCCCCCGTACGAGGTCCGTCCCCTCCTGGAACCTCAGGGGATCGTCGGTTCCCAGGACCAGATCGCCGCCCATCCCGGCGGTCAGGTTGATCACCACGTCGATGTCGCTTTCGCGTATGCGCTCGACCACCTCGCGATAGAGCGCGACGTCGCGGCTGCCCTTGCCGGTCTCCGGATCGCGCACATGGATGTGGGCGACCGCGGCGCCGGCTTGCGCCGCTTCGAGCGCGGCATCGGCGATCTCGGTCGGCGTCACGGGGAGGTTCGGATGCTTGCCCGCGGTGTCGCCGGCGCCCGTGACGGCGCAGGTGATGATGACGTTCGTGTTCATGGTGCCTCAGTGCCTCTATCGGTACCCTCGGGTGAACCAGCCTAAAGGTCCGTCCTGTTCCTCGACAAGATCGAGACTTGCTCCGGACCGCGGTGCCAGCGAGTGTTCCGGCATGACCCGCGTCGTATCGAGAACCGATCTTGCGGCCAATGCGAGCGTGGCGCTCGCGGGGGTTTTCTGGGGACTTTTCTGGCTGCCGATGCGTGCCTTCGACCAGGCCGGCCTCGCCGGCGGCTGGGCGAGCCTTTGGCTCTATCTGTTCTCGGCCGCGCTGCTGCTGCCCATTGCTCTTGTTCGTCGGCGTCGGCTCGGAGATGCCGGGGTCGTGCTTCTGGTGACCGGTTTTTTCACGGGAGCCGGCTTCACTTTCTATGCCACGAGCCTTCTGCTGACGGAGGTGGTGCGAACCTTGCTGCTGTTCTACATGACCCCGGTGTGGAGCACGTTGCTCGGTCGTCTTCTCCTGCAAGAGCGGATCACCGGGGGTCGCGGGCTGGCGATCGCTCTCGGGATCGCCGGCCTCGCGGTGATCCTCGGCGTGGACAGTGGGCTTCCGCTCCCGCGCAACCTGGGAGACTGGCTGGCGCTTTTGGCGGGGCTCGCCTGGGCCTACGGATCGGTTCGCATCCGGCGCGAGCAGGACACCGAGGCCTTCGAGCAGGTGTTTGCTTTCTTCATCGGCGGCCTGGTGGTTTCCGCCGCGGTCGTCCTTCTCCCCGCGGAGCAGATAGGTCTCTCCCCGTCCGGGAACGTCCTCCGGTCCCTTGCCCCGTGGCTCCTGGTCCTGGTTGCCGCATTCGTCGTGCCGAGTGTATTCATGGTCATCTGGGGAGCGACGCTGCTGAGCCCGGGCCGGGTCGGTATCCTGCTGATGGGAGAGGTGGTGGTTGGCATCGCCTCGGCGGCGGTGCTGACCGACGAGCCCTTTGGCGCCCGCGAGGCGATCGGTACGGCGCTGATCGTAAGCGCGGGTTTCATCGAGGTGCTGACGCAGCCGCTCAGGGCCGGGGGTCGACGAACCTAGATGAACGTGTCCGTAAAGGACAGACGGGTGATCGTGACGGCGGCGGCAAGCGGCATCGGCCGCGCGATCGCCGAGGGCTTCGCGGACGGCGACGCTCGCGTTCACGTGTGCGACATCGACGCCGATGGCCTCCACGACCTCCGCTCCGCGCGTCCCGAGATCGGAACGACCCCCGCCGACGTGTCCGACCCGGCGGACGTGGACCGGTTGTTCGACGAGGCCACGGGGTCGCTCGGCGGGCTCGATGTGCTGGTCAACAATGCCGGGATCGCGGGACCGTCCGCACAGGTCGAGGACGTAACGCCCGAAGAGTGGGAGAGGACCCTGGCGGTCAACATTAACGGCCAGTTCCACTGCGCCCGGCGAGCCGTTCCGCTGTTGAAACGAGCCGGGGGCGGCGCGATCGTGAATATCTCGTCCACGGCCGGGCTCTTCGGCTATCCGTTTCGTTCCCCCTACGCCGCCTCCAAGTGGGCCGTGATCGGCTTCACGAAGACCCTGGCCATGGAGCTGGGCGAGCACGGCATTCGCGTGAACGCGATCTGTCCGGGGGCGGTCGAAGGCCCCCGCATGGATCGCGTCATAGCCGCCGCGGCGCGGGTGCAGGGGACGTCCCCCGATCAAGTTCGGAAGAGCTATCTGCGGCAGGTGTCCCTGGGCACGTTCGTCGAGGCGCGGGAGATCGCGGAGACGGTCCTGTTCCTCTGCTCCGACGCCGGCCGCAAGATCTCCGGCCAGGCGCTGAGCGTCGACGGACATACCGAGACTTTGCGCGGGTGATCGCTCACTCCGTGGGCCGCACCGATCGCACCGCGCGGCCGGCTTCCTCCGGCCGCGGCAGCTCTCCGTGGGCCGCCGCCAGGGCCTCGAGCTCACCCAGAAGGTCGTCGGGGATGGGCGCGGTGCGCCCCACCGCCTGGTCCACGTGGAGCAGCATGACCTCGAAAGTCGCCGCCATGTAACCCTCTGTCGTCGCGTGCATGTGATGAAACAGATGGATGCGTTTCGCATCGACTCCGAGCAGTCGGCTGGTGACGTGTATCGGCTGTCCCTCCTTGAGCTCCCGCAGGAACACGATATGCGCCTCCGCGGTGTAGAGGGTGCACCCGGTCAGGGCGCGGTAGCCGGCGTCCATGCCGATATGGTCCTGGACGCCTTCGCTCGCCAGCCCGAACGCGACCGCATAGAACCCGTCGTTCATGTGCCCGTTGTAGTCGATCCACTCGGGTCGAACGACGCCCCGATAGAGGGTCAACAGGGGACCGGTCATGCTTCCTCCCATTCTCCGTTCCCGCGTCACCAGGACGGACGAGACGTATTGACACGGCCGTGCATTGGCAGTCCATTCTGGATTTCCTGTAGTGATATGGCATGCGGGCGGTGGTCGAGAAAATGGGACGGGAGATACAAAAAACCACGCCGGGTCCCCGGTCGGTTCACGTGAGCTTCGACGACGGCCACACCGGCGAGTTTCACTACATCTGGCTCAGGGACAACTGCCACTGCCGCGACTGCCGGCACCCGCAGACCCTCGAGCGCACCTTCGACCTCTTGAGCGTCCCCGAAGACATCCATGCGCGTGGCGTCTCGCTGACCGAGGATGGCGCGCTCGAGGTCGTTTGGAGCGCTGACAGCCACAGGAGCGTGTACGACCAGGACTGGCTCCGGGAGCACTGCTACTGCGCCAGCGA
>JBHICL010000292.1:0-4540 GCA_046759605.1 Alphaproteobacteria bacterium
GGCGGCGGCGGAGCGCGACAGGCTGTTCCCCCTGAGCCTCGGCGCCGAAGGCAGCTGCCAGATCGGTGGCAACATCTCGACGAACGCCGGCGGCACGGGCGTGCTTCGCTACGGCGCCATGCGCGAGCTGACCCTGGGGCTCGAGGTGGTGCTGCCCGAGGGCCGGGTCTGGAACGGGCTTCGGCGCTTGCGAAAAGACAATACGGGCTATGACCTCAAGCAGGTTTTCGTCGGCGCCGAAGGGACCCTCGGGATCATCACCGCCGCTGTCCTGAAGCTGTTCCCGGCTCCGCGGGAGCGGCATACCGCCTTTGCCGCGGTCCGCGATCCCGAGGCGGCCATCGAGCTGCTGACCCTGGCGCGGGAGACCAGCGCCGACGCCGTCGCCAAGTTCGAGCTTGTACCACGCACCGGCCTCGACTTCGCCCTCCTTCACATCGACGGCACGGTCGACCCGCTCACGGATCGATATGACCATTACGTTCTGGTCGAGTTCTGGGCCAGCACTCACGATTCGGGGTTGGGCCAGGCCCTGGAAGCGATGCTGTCGAACGCGCTGGAAGCGGGACTCGTGCTGGATGCCACCATCGCCCAGTCGGAAGCGCAGCGGCAACAGTTGTGGCACATCCGCGAGGCGATCGTCCTCGCTCAGCGGCATGAAGGCGCAAGCATCAAGAACGACATCGCCGTTCCCGTCTCCGCCGTGCCCGTCCTGCTACGCCGCGTCGGCGCGGCCGTCGAGGCCGCGTGCCCCGGGATCCGTCCGTGCCCGTTCGGGCATGTTGGCGACGGCAACATCCATTACAATCTGACCAGGCCCATCGATATGGCCGATGGGGAGTTCCTGGCCCGTTGGGACGAGCTTACGGGAATCGTGAACGCCATCGTGGACGAACTCGACGGCAGCTTCAGCGCCGAGCACGGCATCGGCAAGCTCAAGCGCGCCGACCTGAAGCGCTACCGATCACCGATCGAGCTCGAGCTCATGCGGACGCTCAAGCACGCCCTCGACCCCCACAACCGGATGAATCCGGGTAAAATCGTCTGAGCCCGACAGTCAACGCGCAACCCAACTGTTCAACAAGTCATGCCCTACACCGCCCCCATCGACGACATGCGCTTCGTCCTCGACGAGCTCTGCGGCCTCACCGACATCGCGGGACTGCCGGGCTACGGCGAGGAGGTGCCCGAGCTGGTGCAGCAAATCCTCTCGGAGGCAGGACGGCTCGCGAGCGAGCGCATCGCGCCCCTCAACCGGACCGGCGACCGCGAAGGCTGCCTGTTCGAGAACGGCGTCGTCCGAATGCCAACGGGCTTCAAGGAAGCCTACCGGGCATACGCGGAAGGCGGCTGGAATGGCGTGCGCATCGATACCGAATTCGGCGGCATGGGCCTGCCGTGGGTGCTCGCCAATGCAGTGCAGGAGATGTGGCAATCGGCGAACATGAGCTTCGGCCTCTGCCCCCTCCTGAACCAGAGCGCCACGGACTTGCTGATCGCTCACGGCTCGGACGAGCAGAAGAACACATTTCTCCCCAAGCTCATCGCCGGCGAGTGGACCGGGACCATGAACCTCACCGAGCCCCAGGCGGGCTCGGACCTTGGAGCGCTGCGCACCCGGGCCATCCGCGACGGCCGCCATTACCGTCTGCACGGACAAAAGATTTTCATAAGCTACGGCGAGCACGATCTTGCCGAGAACATCGTCCACTTGGTTCTGGCCCGCACCGAGGACGCACCTCCGGGCACACGGGGCATCAGCCTGTTCATCGTGCCGAAATTCCTGGTCAACGAGGATGGCACCCTCGGCCGGCGCAATGACCTGCGTTGCGTGAGCCTCGAGCATAAGCTCGGTATCCACGCGAGTCCCACCGCGGTGATGGCTTACGGCGACAACGAGGGCGCCACCGCCTACCTCGTCGGCGACGAGAACCAGGGGCTCAGGTACATGTTCACGATGATTAATATTGTGCGTCTCGGCGTCGGGCTCCAGGGCGTTGCCGTCGCCGAACGCGCCTACCAGCGGGCGGCGGAATACGCCCGCACCCGGGTCCAGTCACGCGCGATCTTGGACGGAGACCGCCCGGTGCACATCATCCAGCATCCGGACGTGCGCCGCATGCTGATGACGATGCGCGCTCAGGTCGAGGCGACCAGGGCGCTTGTCTATTACGCGATGGCGGCGGTGGACCGGGCCAAACGCCACCCCGACGAAGAGATCCGCCGCCACAACCAGGCGCGCGTCGACCTTCTGACGCCCGTTGCGAAGGCGTGGTGCACGGACGCCGCCGTCGAGGTCGCATCCCTGGGGATACAGGTCCATGGTGGCATGGGCTATATCGAGGAAACCGGGGCCGCCCAGTACTATCGAGACGTGCGCGTCACCTCGATCTACGAAGGCACCAACGGCATTCAGGCGAACGACTTTCTGGGGCGCAAGCTCTTGAGGGACGACGGCGCTGCAATGCGTGCACTGATGGACGACATCACGGCCACCATCGGGGAGCTGGGAGCGGAGCCCGGTGAGGACTTTGCCGCGATCCGGACGGCGCTTGCCTCCGCCCTGACCGCGCTCGAGGATGCGACCCGGTGGCTCCTTGCCCAGCACCGCAGCCAGCTGGAGCATGTCTTCGCTGGCGCCGCCGCCTACTTGAAGCTCTCGGGCATTGCGGCCGGGGGCTGGCTGATGGCAAGGGCAGCCCTGGCCGCGTACCGGCGCCTCGGCGACGAGCACGACGATCCCGCATTCCTCGAGGCGAAGATCGTGACCGCCCGGTTCTTTGCCGAGCACGTGCTGGTTCAGGCCGGAGGTCTCCGCAATACCATCATGCGCGGGGGCCCCAGCGTCATGGCGTTACCGGAGGCATCGTTCTGAGCTTGGCCGATAGAACCGGTCCAAAGATCGTCGGAATCGTCAACATCACCGCGGACTCCTTCTCCGACGGCGGGCTTTACCGCGATCCGGAGAAGGCCATCCAGCACGCGTTGCAGCTTCGCGCCGACGGCGCCGACGTCATTGACCTGGGCGCGGCGTCGAGCCACCCGGATGCGGAGGACGTCCCGGCCCGGGAGGAGATAGAGCGCCTCGAGCCTGTTATCGACGAGCTCAAGCGGCGCGGTTTGACCCTATCGGTGGACAGCTATCACCCGGAAACACAGCTCTATGCGCTCCAGCACGGCGCCGCATACCTGAACGACATCCACGGCTTCGTCCACCGTGAGATCTACAAAGAGCTGGGCCGGAGCGGCTGCCGGCTGATCGTCATGCATGCCATTCAGGGTGCCGGACGCGCGACCCGAGAGACATCTGACCCGGCGGGGATCCGCGATCGGATCGAGGGCTTTTTCGCGAAGCGAATGGCTAGTCTATGCGCCGCCGGCGTGGCTAGGGAGCAGCTGATCATAGACCCTGGCATGGGCTTTTTCCTCGGCGTGGACCCCGAGGTCTCTCTCACCACGCTCAGGGAGCTCGCGTGGCTCAAGCGGCGCTTCGGCGTCCCCGTTCTCGTGTCGGTCTCGCGCAAGTCCTTTCTGCGGGCGCTCACGGGGCGAGCGGTCACGGAGGTCGGCGCCGCCACGCTCGCGGCCGAGCTTTACGCGGCCACCCAGGGCGTCGACTACATCCGCACCCATGACGCCAGGGCGCTACGCGATGGTCTCTGCATCTGGCGCGCATTGTCCGAAGAAGACGCCACATCCGCGCTCGGCGGAGGTGTGACGCCCGTCACATCGCAAGACCGCTCGAGGCGCTAGATTGGTCCTCACAGCCTCACCGGCGCCGCAACCTCCCTCCGAAGGTTGGCGTACGCTTCCCGCCTGGGCGGCGGGGCCTTGGTCCCCATCACCGAGCTCCCGCCGCCGACTTTTTCCCTCAGGACCGATCACTCAAATCCTCGCCCTCGGAAGGGTTTTTGCGCTTGCATCGTCCATGCAATTCCGCCAAATACCAGCGCTTTGTCTCTGTTGGGCTCTGGGGGGAGGTCACGATGGCGGCACGATTTTCTTTGGCCAATCCTGAAACGGTAGTCGCAAGATCAACGCCGGAGGCCAAGGAAACGACATCGACGACAGGCAAGTCCATCGATCGGGGGCCCGCTGGCGATTATTTCGTCGAGCGGGATGGTTTGACGTTCGCGGGGACGCACCTGCTCATAGAGCTTTGGGACGCGTCCGGTCTGGACGATCTTTCGCACATAAGAGAGACCTTGCGACGCGCCGTCGAGGCCTGCTCGGCGACGTTGCTGCACATCCACCTACACCGCTTTTCCGCGAGCGGAGGCGTGTCGGGGGTCGCCGTGCTGGCCGAGAGCCACATATCGATCCACACGTGGCCCGAGCGATCCTACGGCGCCGTCGACATTTTCATGTGTGGGACATGCAATCCATACGATGCCATCCCGGTGCTTCGCCAGGCGTTCCAGCCGGGTAATCTGCAACTCAGCGAGCTGAGGCGGGGCCTCGGCCCGTGAGCTGGACCTGGTTCGACGAGGGTCTCGAGTCGGGCTACCGGCTCGGCTTGGAGGTCGCCGAGAAGATACAC
>JBHICL010000293.1:0-4538 GCA_046759605.1 Alphaproteobacteria bacterium
CGCCCGGGCGGGCGCATCATCGTGGAGGTCCAGATTTTTGACCGCCTGACTGGGCAGGCCCTCGTTACCTCACTCCTCAGCCGTCCGCTCGTCTTCCTCAAACACCTCCTGCGGCTCCACCCCGTCGAGGCCGTCCGGCGGGCGTTCGGCCGGCACCCGCGCCCCTACTACGTCAACGGCTGGAGAGCAGCCGAGTATCGGCGGGTGTTCCAGCGGGCAGGCTTGGTCAACGTTCGGGTCCTGAACGCCGGCATCTTTCCCTTCCTGCCGATCCCGACGGTCTGGGAGCCGGCCTACGTGGCTTTCATGCGAGGGGTGATTGCTCTCCGGCAGGTGCTTGGGATCCGGCGGCCGTTTGTGACGCGCACGAGCCTCGGTGTGGTGTGGGTGATCGTGGGCGACCGCCCGGAGGGGGTGGCATGATCCGAGTCGGCGGGCCGTGGATCGACGCCGACGAGATCCGCGAGGTGCTAGAGGCCCTCGAGTCGGGGTGGATTGCCCGGGGGGAGAAGGTCTCAGACTTCGAGCGCGGTCTGGCAGTCCTGGTCGGGGTGCGCCACGCACGGGCTCTCGCCTCCGGCACGGCCGCCCTGGAGGCCGTGCTGCGGGCGCTCGATGTGACGGGCCGGGAGGTGGTGACCACTGCCGCCTCCTGCGTGGCGACCGTCAACGCCATCCTGCACGCCGGGGCGCGGCCTGTCTTCGTCGACGTCGAGCCCGACACGTCCAACATGCGGGCCGACGAGGTCGCGCGGGCGCTCGGCTCGCGGACGGGCGCCGTCGTCGCTGTCCACCTCTACGGTCACCCGGCAGACCTTGGGCCAATGCGAGAGGCCACCCGGGCCCGCGGCATCCCGCTGGTCGAGGACTGCGCCCAGGCTCTGGGGGCGTGCTGGCAGGGGCGGCCGGTGGGGAGCGTCGGCACCGCCGGGGTGTTCTCTTTTTACGCCAACAAGGTGCTCACCACGGCGGAGGGTGGCGCCGTGGTGACCGGTAGTGCGGCGCTTACGCGGCGCCTCGAGGCGATCCGCGACCATGGCCAGGCGCCCGGCCACCGGTTCTACCACACTGAGTTCGGCCACAACTTCAAGCTGTCCAACCTGCACGCGGCCCTGGGGGTCGCTCAACTCAGGAAGCTCGGGGCCGCCCTGGAGTGCCGCCGCGCCCACGCCAGGATGCTCGCGGCGCTCCTCGGGAATATCCCGGGCCTGGTCCTCCCCGTCGAGCACCCGGGGATCACCCATGCGCACTTCGCCTTCACGCTGGTGACCCCAAGCCGCCGCGTGCGCGACGGTCTGGCACACCACCTCGCCGACCGGGGGATCGAAAGCCGGCCGATGTTCGGCCCCATGTCCGATCAGCCATTCTACCGCCGGCTCTTCGGCCGGCCCCCGCGCGACTTCCCGGAGGCCCGCCGGCTGGGCGCGCGCGGCCTCTACGTCGGATGCTGGCCAGGCCTCGAGAAGGCCGACATCGAGCGGATTGCCGAGGCGGTCCACGAGGCGATGCGCCTTCTGGATCGGCGGGCGCGATGAGGATCGCGATGGTGGCACGCGCGTTCTTCCCGCGGGTGGTGGGCGGCATGGAACGGTTCGTGACGAACCTGGCCACGCACCTGCAGGCGCTGGGTGTGCGCACGGACGTGGTCACGGCCGCCCGGCCAGCCGCGCCGCCGGACGGGCCGTGGCCGTTCGGGGTGGTGGAGCTCCCCTGGCCCCGCTCTCGGCTGTACGCGCGGAGCTACCTCACCTTCATCGACGCTGCCGCCCGGCATGCGGCGGTCAGCGGGTACGATGCGGTCTACTGGCAAGGAGCAGCAGTGCGGGGCATCCCGGGGGTCCCGGCCGTCCTCAACGTCCAGGGACTTGAGCCGTTCAAGGAGCACCGCTGGCGGTCGCTGCTAACCAACCTGCCGCTCGTCTGGAACATGCGCCGCCAGGCCCGGCGCATGGACCGCGTGATCTCCGAGGGCGGTCACCTTACCGCCGAGGTGATGCGATTCCTCGGGGTGCCCCGCGAGCGGATCGTGGAGATTCCCAACGCCGTGGACATCGAGTACATCGATGCTCGCCTCGCGGCTGCTCGTGCCCAGGCACCGCCAGCCGCTGCGCCTACGCTCCGGCTGCTCTACGTCGGGCGACTCACAGCCAACAAAGGCGTGGATGTCCTCTGCCGGGCTCTGCGGCACCGGCCGCTTCCCTCGGGGGCTGAGGTGGTGCTGGTCGGCACCGGCCCCGAGGCCTCGCGCCTCTCCGCACTCGCCGAAGGACTGCCTGTGCGGTTCGTTGGCGGGGTCAGCGAGGAGACCCTCTTTGCCTGGTACGCGCACGCCGATGCCTTCGTCTTCCCGACCCGGTACGAGGGCATGCCCACCGTCGTGCTCGAGGCAATGGCTGCCGGGCTCCCCATAATCGCAACGGACATCGGGGCTGTACCAACAATGGTGTCGGCTGAGAACGGTTGGCTGACGCCCGCTGGTGACGCTGCCGGGCTGGCGACGGCCCTCCGAGCGCTGGCAGAGGCCGGCGAGGCCCGGCGCCGGGCGCTTGGGAATGCCTCACGGCGGATCGTTGAGCGGCGTTACACATGGGCCGTCGTGGCCCGGACCACGCTCGACCTCCTGACGCGGGTGGTGGACGGGAGCGCGCGGTGCCATGCCTGAATCTGACAGAGAGGCTGCGGGCGATTCGTGAGGGAGAGGATGCAGTTCGAAGAGAGGCGGGCTGAGTTTCCGACGGACACCCAACACATCGTCAACCTCTCAGCCTATCACTGGGCCATGGAGACTCTCGGTGTACATGCCAACATGCGGGTGCTCGACGCGGCCTGCGGGACCGGCTACGGCAGCAATGCCCTGGCGGTGCGGGCGCAGTCTGTCGTGGGTGTGGATCGAGATGTCACAACTGTCAATGCGGCGAGCCGTCGCTACCGGTGGCCTAACCTGTGCTTTCTGCCCATGGACTGCGAGGCCCTGGCGTTCAAGGCTGCGAGCTTCGACGCCGTGCTTTCGTTTGAGACGATCGAACACCTCGACGACGATCGCCGACTCCTTCGCGAGGTGGCGCGGCTTCTGACCCCAGAAGGGTGGTTGGTTCTCTCGACGCCCCACGGGAAGGCGCCTGGGGCCGTGCCGGACAACCCCTTTCACCGCCGAGAGTACGTGTGGGCCGAGTTGCGGGGCCTCCTCGGGGAGCATTTCCATTCTGTCCGTCTCTTCGGGCGCTGGCTCGGCCCACGGCTCGCCGGGCTCGAGCGCAAGCTCGACAGCGTCCGCCGCTTCGACCCTTGGGGGTTGCGGAGGTTCCTCCCAAGGGGGTTCCGACACCAGCTCGGGAGTCTCATCTCACGGGCGAGAGGTGGAATCGATTTGGGGGAGGTCGCCATCGCGGATGTGGAGTATTGCGAGGGGCTTACCGTCACCTCCACGCTCTTGGCCATCTGCCGCTGGAAGGTGCGATGAACGCATTGACCCTTGTCCAGGTGGCCGGGTCAGCGGAGTGGGCGGGTGGGGAACGCTACCTGGAGCTCCTCGCTCGCCACCTCGACCGGGATCGTTTCCACCTGGAGGTGATCGCACCGGCGGCAGGGCCACTGTGCGCTGCACTCCAAGCCCTCGACGTCCCGGTCCACGTAGTCAACCTGAGCCGTCTGGTTGACCCCAAAGCGATCTGGAAGTTGGCGCACCTGCTTCGTCATCTCTCTCCCCAGCTTCTTCAGTCCCACGGGGCGCGCAGCAACTTCTACGCGCGCCTGGCCGGCCGGCTCGCCCGAGTTCCGGTGGTGCTCTCTACCGTCCACAACTCCCTCCACGACTACCCGGTCTCGTCCCCCCGCCGGGCGCTCTATCTGGCGCTGGACCGCCTGACGCGCCCTCTGGCCTCCCGCGTCCTCTGCGTGGCCCTGGCGCTGGCACGCGAGTACGGGCCTCGGGCGGTGACAATCCACAACGGGATTGATCTCACGCTATTTGATCCCGTGCGTGCCACCCCGGAGCAGACTCGACAAACGTTGGGGTTGGGTCCGGGGCCGGTGATCGGCTTCATCGGCCGCCACACCCCTCAGAAGGATCCGTTGATGTTTCTCCGCGTGGTAGCAGCGCTCTGCCAGGAACTTCCCGGGGTTCAGGCCCTCGTGGTCGGCGACGGCCCGCTCAGAAGAGAGCTTGAAGCTGAGGCGATCCGGCTCGGGCTTGAGAGGTTCTGCCGCTTCACCGGGGCCCGGCACGACATCCCAGCGCTGCTCGGTGCTATGGATCTTTTCATCCTCTCCTCGGTCTCCGAGGGGTTCCCGTTCGCCGTACTTGAAGCGATGGCGATGGAGCGGCCCGTCGTCACGACCGCCGTCAACGGCGTGCCCGAGCTGATCGAGGACGGGGTGAGCGGCCGTGTTGTTCCCCCCCGCGATGAGGCTGCCCTCACCCGGGCCGCCTTGGACCTTCTCCGGACCCCGGAGCAGGCACAGGCCTTGGGTCGCGCCGCCCGCCAGCGGGTCGCCAACCACTTTACCGTGGCACGGATGATGCGACAGACCCAGGCGCT
>JBHICL010000294.1:0-4533 GCA_046759605.1 Alphaproteobacteria bacterium
TCCGTACCGCGTACGATAGCCGTCCAGCTTGGCCCGCCACGCCGCGCTCTCGGTGATCTCCCGGTTGACGATGCCCGTGGGCACACGGCCCTCGACGAGGTCGAGCACGGCTTTCACGTCGGCGGCGCCGATCCCCCCGAAGCACTGGTTCGTCCAGCACAGGGAATGCGGCGTGACGACGACGTTATCGAGCTTGAACAAGGGGTCGTCGGCGCTCGAGGGCTCCTCGGCGAACACGTCGAGGCCGGCGCCGGCGATGCGCTTGTCGGCGAGGACCTCGGTCAGCGCCGCCTGGTCGACGATGGGTCCGCGCGCGGTGTTGATCAGAAAGGCGGTGGGTTTCATGAGGGCCAGGCGTTCGGCGTTCACCAGGTGCTCGGTCTCCTCGTTC
This sequence comes from Alphaproteobacteria bacterium, assembly GCA_046759605.1. Lineage (GTDB taxonomy): Bacteria > Pseudomonadota > Alphaproteobacteria > UBA6615 > UBA6615 > JBHICL01. Next base: position 392 of record JBHICL010000294.1, read on the forward strand.
AGCGGGCAGTTGACCGTGACGATGTCGGCCTGGCGGAACACGTCGTCGAGCCCGACCAGCTCCACGCCCAGCTCTTTCGCGATCTTGGGATCCACATAGGGGTCGTGGGCGATGAAGCGCATGTCGAAGGGCTTCGCCAGGCGGAACATCTCGGCGCCGATGTTGCCGATTCCCACCGAGCCCAGGGTCAGGCCGACGACGCCGACGCCCATGTGGCCGGCGCGCTGGGCCCAACCGTCGGGCCCGGAGCGGGCCAGCCGGTCCTTGACGATCAGCTTCCCGGTCAGCGCAAACATGAGCGTCATGATCGCGACCGCGACCGGTCTGCGTACGCCATCGGGCGTGATCACCAGGGCCACGTCATTATCGTTGCAGGCGTCGACGTCCACATTGTCGTAGCCGACACCGAACCGGGCGACCATGGCGAGCCGGTCGTCGCCTGGGAAGCTCTCGCGCGCGAACCGGTAGACCAGCAGGATCAGGGCATCGAACCCGGCCATGTCCGCGGCCTGGATGACGCCGTCCCTGGCCCCCACGTAGGCGTATTCCACGTTCGGATGCTGGTCCAGCGGCGAGAGGTCGAAATCCGGATACGCCGGCGAGCCGTCCGGCTTCTGGAAATCACCGCTGATCGCCACCCGGAACGGGTCCATCTCTCGCCCTCCCCTCTAACGCGCCGCGCGCGCCTTCCTGCGCGTCGCCGCGGCCCTCTTCTGCCGCCCGTCGATCTTGGCCCTGAGCTCCGTGATGCCGGTGTCGAGCGCCGCCCGCAGCAGCCACATGTCACCCGAGTAGGCGAGAACGTCATAGCCCTGTGAGAACAGCTCGGCGCCCTCGGCCGGCGAGGTGACCATGCGCGCCATCGACTTGCGGTGCTTCTTCGCCGCGTCGATAACGCGCTGGCAGGCGGCCTTGAACTTGCGGCTGGTGAACTCGCCGGGAATTCCCAGCGAGCACGTCAGGTCGAAATGCCCGATCCACAGGCAGTCGAGGCCGTCGACGGCGGCGATCTCGTCCACGTTCTCCACGCCCTCCGCGGTCTCGATCAGCGCGACGAGGGAGGTCTTGCGATTGGCCGCCGCCAGCGTGTCGAAGACCGGGCCCGGAGTGTAGTCGTCGTGGGCGATGGCGAGGGCCACGCCACGACCGCCCTGGGGCACATACTTCATATAGCTCACCAACCGCCGCGCGTCCTCCGCCGTGCCCAGCATCGGCGGCACCACACCCTGGGCGCCGGCGTCGCAGGCGCGCGCCACGTGGTGATACGCCTGGGACGGGGGCCGAACGACGCTCGCGAGCCCCGCGTCGTGAATGTGGCGCAGGGTCGTCTTGACGGTTTCGTAGGTAAAGCCGCTGTGCTCCATGTCCAGGAAGACGAACTCGCATCCGGCCGACTTGACGATCTGGCCGATGCCGGGGGTGGCGAACTCGCCCACATATGTGCCGATCTTGAGACCCCGGCGCCGGATAAGCTGGCGGAACGTTCTCCCTGCCATCGAGCGCCCCTCCCCTGCGGCGTCTCTGTTATCGTCCGGCGCGGTCTTCGCTCTTACGCGCCCCTGTCACGCGCCCCGATCCGGCGTCCTCGCGGCCGATCGCTAGCTCTGCAAGGCGTACCGCTCGATCCGGCGTTCCCTGACGAGGTGGCGGACCGCCGCATCGAAGCGCTGGAAGTGCGGCGCCTCGAGGTGCGCCTGGAACGCGGCCTCGTCGTCGTAGATCTCGTAGAGCGCCACCCGGTCCCGCGCGTCGCCGTCCGGGACCAGAACGTCGAAGCGCCGGCAGCCGGGCTCGTCGCGCAGCGAGGTGCGCGCGTTCTCGACGACGAGATCGTGGAACGGGTCGAAGGCATTCGGTTCCAGCTCGAACACCACCCAGATGGCGAACTCGCCCATCGCCGCTCCTCCGCCTCCGCCCGCCGGCCAAGGACCACAACACAATCGGGAAATCTGTCGGCTATACGGTACAATGCCGGTGCTGGTCGCTGTCAATACATTGAGATATCAGCAAACATATCAGTCATTGTCGGTCGCCGGGACTATGCGGTCGCGTTTCGCCGTTGTTTACCAACCACGCGCTACGATGGACCCGGCGGCGACGAGCTTGGGAGCATAGCGGATGGACGACGCCAGGCTGCCGCGGACACCGCTCGAGTATCCCTCCGAGACGCGCGGGCTGAACTTCTTCGAATGGGACCGCTATCTCCGGTCCCTGCTGGCGCGCGTGGCGCCGGACACCCTACGGGCGCACCGGGAGCGGCTATCGGATTTCGGCGCCTGGGCCGCGGGAGCCCTGGACGAGCAGGCGGCCTATACCGACCGCTACGCGCCGCCTCGGCTCGACACACACGACCGCGAGGGCCGGTCCGTGGGCCGGGTGGTCCACAACCCGGCTTATATGGCCTGCCACGCCGAGGCCTACCGGCGTGGCGTCATCGGGCTCGCCTTCGGCGACGGGGCGGCGCCGCATCTCTTGTCCTTCGTCATGGGCTATCTGCTCTCCCACGCCGACATATCGATTCACTGTCCGGTCACCATGACGGGCGCCGTCGCCCATGTGCTCGAGCGGCTGGCGCCCCAGGCGGTGCGCGACGCCTATCTCACCGAGCTCACGCGGATGGACGGCGGCGCGTTGAGCGCCGGCACCTGGGCCACCGAGCTGCACGGCGGGTCCGACGTCGGCGCGACGACCACCACCGCGCGGCGCGACGGCGATGCCTGGCGCCTCCGCGGGCTCAAATGGTTCACCAGCAACGCCGGCTCGGGCCTCGCGCTCGCGACGGCCCGGCCCGAAGGCGCTCCCGCGGGTGGCGGGGGTCTGGGCTGCTATCTGGTGCCGGATCGGTTGCCCGACGGCGCGGCCAACAGCTTCAGCGTTCGGCGCCTCAAGGACAAGCTGGGGACGCGAGGGCTGGCCACGGGCGAGGTCGACCTCGACGATGCCTGGGCGCTCGAGGTGGCGGGACCGCCCCAGGGTCTCAAGGTCATGCTGGAGGCGCTCGAGTACAGCCGCGTCCACAACGCGGCGAGCGCGTGCGGGCTGCAGCACCGGGCCTTTCTCGAGGCGGTGTGCTGGGCCACCCACCGGGAGGCCTTCGGCGGCCCCATTCGCGGCTACCCCATGGTCCGGGACACGCTCCTGGACATGCAGGCGGACCTCGAGGCGGGGACGGCGCTCACCATCGAGGCGGCGCGTGCTTTCGACGACGCGCTCCGGGACGACGGCGCGCGTGTGTGGCTGCGCGTGGCGACGGCGCTTGCGAAGCATCGCACCGGCGAGCAGGTGATCCGGGCCACCCGCGAGGCCGTGGAGCTGGTGGGTGGCAACGGCTACACCGAGGAGTGGGCGACGGCGCGGCTCTACCGCGACGCCATGGTGCTGCCGGTGTGGGAGGGCCCGTCCAACATCCAGGCGCTGGAGCTTCTGCGCGTGGCCGTGGGCAAGGTTTCCGGGGACCAGGCGTTTCTGGACCGCGTCGGCGGCATCATCGCGGGTCTCCCGGAGGGACTGGCGGCAGAGAAGGACCTGCTGGCGCGCGGCCGCGAGCGCTGCCGCGAGGCGTTCGCCTATCTGCGGGGGAGCCCCGGCGACGGCCCGCGCCACGGGCGCCGGCTCCTGGACCTGGCCGCCGACGTGCTGTCGGCGGCGCTCATGCTGGAACACGCGGCGCACGACCTGGCGGCCGGCGACCAGCGCGGCGTTATCCTCGCCCGGCGCTTCACCCACGGCCTGTTCGGCAACCCGGCCGCCATCGGTCCCGACCCCGACCCGGCGCACGCCCACTTCGACGCCATCGTCGGCTACGCCGCCGTGCCCGTGTAGACGGCCGCAACGAGAACCCGCCACGGCGATGCCGGGCGGGTTCCCCACAACAAGTCTTCCCCTATATCTAGGGGGCACCACTCAGATGCTGGCTAAATCGATACGCTACCGCGTCGTGGCCTGTCAAGGTGTTTGTCGCCCAAGCCGGATCCCTAGTCCCAGGTATTCGCCTTGGACTTGAAGTCGCCCCGCTGTGGCGTCACGAGGCAGAATCTTTGTCCGGTTGGCGCTTCCATGATCAGCCAGGTGCGGATCTTGTCGATCCGCTTCGCGCCGAGCGCCTCCAGGCGGGCAGCCTCGGCCTCGATATCATCTGTCTC
>JBHICL010000295.1:0-4525 GCA_046759605.1 Alphaproteobacteria bacterium
CGCAGGTCCTCCGCAGTGGCCTGGTCCGGCGCGCGGCCGAGAAAGGCCGTGAAATTCTTGACCGCGCGGATGTACCCTCTCTGAGTCTTCGGCGTGAACCCGCGGATCGTCATGTCCTCGATCATGCGCCGGCGCAACGGGCTGCCAGAGGGGCTGATGGTTCTGTCAGTCATGGGTTCCCGGTAGGGACGCCCCTTTTCGGAGCGCCCCCCGGACAGATCCGTACGAGCGGAATTACCGCATACGGCTCCTACCTCGAGTGTCTGGCGGCGAAGCGCACGCTGGGCCAAGGATGAAGGATTCGTGGTTGGGGCAGCCAGTCGTCGGCCAGCCTATCCAGCCGCCGCCAAGCGAAGCGGTCCTTTTGGCTGCGCCGCCGGAGCGATCGCACCCAGAGGCGCTTGATGTGGTGGCGGAACGCGCCGAGCGCCGGCCAGTTGGTCGGGACGGCGTAGTAGGCGAAGTGGCCTCTGACGACCTGCGCCAACCATCGCCCCTGTTCGGGGATAGGATGGTGCCTGCGCCGCCGCAATTCCTTCTTGATCTCTTTGAGCTTGGCCTGCATGCGATCACGCCGGGTTCTCCGTTTGAGGAGGAATTTTCCCCGGCGACTACGGCCGCAGATCAGGGTAAAGCCCAAGAAATTGAAGGTCTCCGGTTTACCTTGCCCGCGTCGAGCACGATTTGCCGCCGCACGGCGACCGAACTCGATCAAGCGCGATTTGTCCGGATGTAGCGGCAGAGCATAGTCCGCCAACCGTTGACGCATCGCCTCCCAGAAGCGCCGGGCATCGACCTCGTACTCGAAGCCGACGACGATGTCGTCGGCATACCTCACGATGATCATTGCGCCAGTGGTCTCGCGCCGTCGCCAGCGCTCGGCCCAAAGGTCGAACACGTAGTGCAGGTAGACGTTGGCGAGCAGGGGTGAGATCACCGAGCCCTGCCCGGTCCCCGTCTCACTGACCGTGACGACCTCGTCTTCCAGGATACCCGCCTTCAGCCACTTCTGGATCAGGTGGATGATGCGCCGGTCGCCGATCCGGTGCTCCAAGAAGCGGATCAGCCAGGAGTGGCTAACCGAATCGAAGAACGTCCGGATATCGGCGTCCAGAATGAAGTTCACGCTGCGGCTTGTGAGCCCGACCATCAACGCATCCAGCGCATCGTGCGGGCCACGTTTGGGTCGAAACCCATAACTGAACCCGAGGAAGTCTTCCTCGTAGATTGTGTTCAGCACCGCCACGGTCGCCTTTTGGACGATCTTGTCCTCCAGGGCGGCGACCGCCAATGGGCGCTCTCGCCCGTCGGGCTTTGGAATAAACCGCCGCCTTGAGGGCTGCGCCCGGTACGCTCCCCGGTGAACACGAGCATGCAGGTCAGCGAGCCTTGGCTCAAGATCTGCCTCGTACTCACTCCACGTCAGGCCGTCTACCCCGGGCGCGGCATCGCGTCTGAGCGCGAAAAACGCTTCCCGCAGCAGGTCGACGCTGAGGTGGTGGAAGAGCGCGGTGAACCTCTCCTTCTTCCTTTGTTTGGCAGCTTGCCGCACGCGGTCGAGCGCCTGGGACACGCTTACCCGACACTGCGTCCGGCACGTGCTTTGCTCGCCCACGTTCCTCTTGGTCCCCGTCCTTCGCTCCGCCGCCTCCGCCCCCGGTTTCCCGGCTTTGTTCGTCGGCTTCATCGCTACTATGACGGAGTCAGACTTCTCACGGCCGTGCATCATCGGCTACGGCTCCTCGCCTTCCCGACGCGGACTAAGGCGACCCTTGCGGCTTCGCCTTGGCCAACCGTGAGATCTCCCAGTTCCCGTACAAGGAGCGTCTGCACATGCCAGGGTCTACGACCACGCCGGGCCGCACGGGCGCTTGCGATAGCGCTCCCGTCCATATTGCCTTCCGCTAGCAGAACAGCGTCGGCGCCCGAGACAATGACACTTTCGCGGCTCAATGGCTGGCCTATGCAATCCCCTGCCGACGCTTCGCCGATACCCTCACGGATACCTGCGCACGGCTCGGGGCCGATGTGGTTCGCTAAGCCTTCATCGTAGTGGACTTTCACCACCTACTCCTTGCCAGTCTCCTGGCGCACTCTGCTCCTGTTTTGAGGTGAGGTTGAAAACCCCAAAACCTCAGCACAGGACAGACCCATCCCGTTACCGCTCAGAAACCGCCGTATGTCGACATAAATTACCGCGAGAGCGGTTTAGTACTCTGACCCTGAGCCGAGAGCGCCAGGATAAGCTGGCAAAGGATAGGAAATGAAAGTCCGCTACGGAGTATGGCCTAGTACAGCGATTCCATGAAACGGATCATTTGTCGGGGATTCCCGGTGGTCTACCAGATGTGGTAGAATAGGGAGTTGCAATCGCAAGGGGATGTATCATGGCGGCGCCTCGACGATCAATAGAATTGCCGATGAGCGAGGAGGAGGTTGCCCGGCTTCGAGCGGCGACGCGGTCGCGAAGGGAAGCGGCGAGCCGGGTGGAGCGGGCGCGCATGCTGCTGCGCTACCGCGACGACCCGTCGTTCTTCGCGGTGGCCCGGGCGCTGGGGGTTCACCATCAGACGGTGCAGCGCTGCGTCGAGCGGGCGGTGCGCCATGGCGTGATGGCGGCCTTGGACGACAGCCCGCGGCCGGGGCGCGCGCCGAGGATCACGCAGGAGGCGCGCGCCTGGCTGGTCGATCTGGCGTGCCGCAAGGCGAGCGATCTCGGCTATCCGCATGAGCTGTGGACGACGCGACTGCTGGCGCGCCACGCGCGCGAGCACGGCCCGGCGGCTGGCCATGCCTGCCTCGGCAAGCTGGCCCAGGGCACGGTCTGCAAGCTGCTCGACCGGCATGCTGTGAAGCCGCACAAGGTGCGCTACTACCTGGAGCGGCGCGACCCCGAGTTCGAGCAGAAGATGGCCGAGGTGCTGTGCGTCTACCGCAAGGTCGAGCTGCTCAAGCGAGCCGCCGCGGCGAATCCGCAGGAGCCGAGCGAGGCGGTGGCGATCATCTCCTACGACGAGAAGCCGGGCGTGCAGGCAATCGCGACGACGGCGCCCGACCTGCCCCCCGCGCCCGGCGCCCACGAAGGCTTCGCCCGCGATCACGAATACGTCCGGTGCGGCACGGTCAGCCTGCTCGCCGGCATCGACCTGTTGACCGGCAAGGTCCACGCCGTCGTCGAGGATCGCCACCGCTCGCGCGAGTTCGTCGCGTTCCTCGCACGGCTCGACGCGGCCTATCCGCGGAAGACCGCGATCACGCTGATCCTCGACAATCATTCCGCCCACATCTCCAAGGAGACCCGACGCTGGTTCGCCGCCCAGCCGGATGGCCGCTTCACCTTCGTCTTCACGCCCAAGCACGGCTCCTGGCTCAACCTCATCGAGGGCTTCTTCTCCAAGCTCGCCCGCTCCGTGCTCCGGCACATCCGCGTCGCCTCCAAGCAGGAGCTCAAGGACCGCATCATGGCCGCCATCGACGACATCAACCGACATCCCGTCGTCCACACTTGGTCCTACAGGCTCAACGACGCCGCCTGATATGATCCGTTCCTTGGAAGCGCTGTACTAGGTGTGCGCCTCCTGCAACAGCCCGATGGTCTCGAGAAGGTCCCGAATCTCCTGACGCGCGGCGACGTGGCTGGTGGTTGGTGGCAGATTCGGATCTTCCTCGGGCAGATCGAGCAGCGTCAAGCCCTTGAGGAAGAGCTCGCGGAAGATCACCCGCTCTCCGAAACCCGGTGCCAGACGAAAGCCGATGCGTCGGGCGAGCTGTTGAAGCAAACCGGCGATCTCGCGCTTGTTGCGGTCGTCGATATGGGTCAGGCGGTTGCGCATCACGACCCAGTCGATCGGTGGCCGGCCGGCGATGACGCGGCGGTTGTTCTGTTCCCAGACCATCCGGCTGTAGGCGCTGGGGGCTAGGACCTCCCGCCGGTGACGGTCGATCCGCGCCAGGATGTCGATATCCAGGAAGCTGTCGTTGAGCGGCGTGATCAGCGTATCCGCGTTCTCGTGCGCCAGGCGGGACAGGAAGGAATCGGTGCCGGGCGTATCGAGGACGATGAAATTGCAGCGGCTCAGTTCCTTAATGACCTGCTTAAGACGCGCCCGTTCCTCCGCCTCCGCCTTGCTCCGGGTCTCGGCCGTCGAGCGGTCGACCAGCCGGTGCTCCGGCATTCCAAGGGTCTCGCCGGTCTGCTCGGCGAGGTCTTGGCGGTTTGCGATATAGCGGGAAAGGCTGCTCTGGCGCACGTCAAGATCGATGCTGCCTACGGTGAAGCCGACCTTGAGGAGCGAAACGATCAGGTGCATGGCGGTGGTCGACTTGCCCGTCCCGCCCTTTTCGTTTCCGATGACGATGACGTAAGGCCCCGGGGCGCCGGAGGCGGTTTCGATGATCGTTCCGTCCATCACGCGGCTCGCGTCATTGGGCCGTGGGCGAGCGCTCGGGACGCCGCCTGCCGTCCGGACGCGGCCGCATGGGCCGCCGGTGCCCGAGCCGTGCCAAGGCGAGACGGGCGCGGCTC
>JBHICL010000296.1:0-4525 GCA_046759605.1 Alphaproteobacteria bacterium
CACCGTGCGGGAGAACCTGGATATACTGCGCGGCTATGGTGCTCGAGTGCTGATGATGCCCTGGGGCGCCAATCCCCATGTTTTTCGACCCGGATCCGGTCCGGAGGACCGTGTCATTGGTTTTGTGGGCACGACCTATGGCGCGCGCGCGCAACATCGCCGTATTGCAGCAGGCTGGGATCCCTGTGCGTGTCCACGGTCGTTCGCCGGAGGAGTTCTATCGATCGACAGCCAAGGTCGACAACCCGTTGATCCGGGCGATACGGAATCTATCGGAGTCCTGGCGACGCATCCGTCACGGTATCGGATTCCGCGCCGGCCGTCAGTGCATCGCCAGCGCGATCTGGCGTTCGCTGCTGGAGGACGTCGGCCTCTACGCGGGCGCGCAGGTCTACACGATGGTGCCGGACTTGCTCGGCAGCTACCTCGCGGTGGTGCTGAGCCCCCGCATCATGCCGCTGTATCGGGCGGGAAGGTTCTTCTCCTTCTACTGGCGCACGCAACTCGCCGTCGCCGGCGTGGCGATCGGGCTCTATGGGCTGTTCCTGGCCTCGAGCGGACTGCTACAGGACACCCTCTTTCCGGCGTCCTTCGACGCCTCCCACCCCGTCATCCTGGTGCTGATGCCCGGTGCCCTTGCGGGCATGATCTCCTTCCCTCTCACGCTGTCGTTCGTGATGTTCCTGCGCCCGCGCTTTCTTCTGTGGCTCGACCTCGCGACACTCCCCCTTCTGGTTGCGCTCTACGTCTATGCCATCGACGGCTACGGCGTCGTCGGAGCCGCATGGGTCACGACCGGAATGCGGCTGGCCAAGACCGTGATTGTCCAGATCGTCGCCTGGCGGTGGGCGCGCGGAAGCGGCTGAACCCGATTGCGAGGCGGTGAGGATAGTGGTGCGAATGAGCGATTTCTCGCACAATTCAGACCCTGGAAGCGCAGCGCCGGCGGTAAGGAGAATCGTTCCGTGACCTGCTCCCTCGACGACTCGTGGATACTGCGCCACGCGTCGGCACGACGCTTTTATCGCGACCGGCCGGTGCTCGTGCTCGGCGGCGACGGGTTCTTGGGCCAAAACTGCGTGCGGGCGCTGCTTGGGCTCGGAGCTCGTGTCTCCTCGGTGAGCCGACGTGCGTCTCTTCCGCGGAAGCCTAATCTGAGAGAGCTCACGGGCGATCTCCGCGATTTGCACACCGTCGAGCGCGCCGTGGACGGTCAAAGTGTCGTTTTCGACTTCGTGGGCGTTTACGGGCCGGTCGACAGCAACCGGCACCCGCGGAACAGCCTTCTCGAGGAATGCCTGCCGCAGCTCAACGTGGCGGAGACTTGCGCGCGGCTGGCACAGCGACCCCGGATCGTGTTCTGCAGCAGTCGCCTCGTCTATGGGAAGCCACGTCACCTCCCGGTGGACGAGGCTCACCCCCTCTCTCCGCAGAGCATATACGCGGTGTCGAAGGTGGCGGCAGAGAGCTTGCTCGAGTGCTACCGCAATCGCTTCGATGTGCCATATACGGTATTCCGGCTGTCGAACCCCTACGGTCCTCACCGATTCTCCCACGTCCGCTCCTACGGAGTGATCAACCACCTCATTCGCAGGGCGGTCCGGGGCGAGCCCATCGAGCTCTTCGGCGGGGGCAGGCAGCGGCGCGATTACATCTTCGTGGAGGACGTCGTCGGTGCGTTTCTGCTTGCGGCTGCGCGTGCGGAGTGCGCCAACGAGATCTTCAACCTTGGCGGGGAGCATAGCCTCTCCATGGCCGAGGCTGCTCACACCATCGTGCGCCTCACAGGCGACGTGGAGGTGCGCAGCGTACCCTGGCCCCGGGACTACGAGGAGGTGGAGACCGGCGACTACGCCACTGATCTGCGAAAGGTGCAAAGGCTCGTGCAACCGCCGGCACAGATCTCCTTCGACGACGGCGTCGCCCGCACGATCGCTTACTATCGGGGCGAGCTCGACACCGCTAAGGCCAGCGACGCAGGAGGGCGTGTGCGCCAACGAGGCTCGCGCGGCGGGCGCAGCCGAGGTCGCTGACCGAGCGCCTACTTCTCCTTATAGAGAACGGCCCCAATCGTCGGAACGTTCAGGCCGTCGACGACGCGCTTCATCTTGACGACGTCGGTCTTGCGCCGCTTGCCGGCGGAGATGACGAGAGCCACGCCATCGCTTCGGGATGCGATCAAGGAGGTGTGCGGGGATGTCAGCAGGGGAGGCGAGTTCAGGATGACGTGGCGATGGCGCTCGCGCAAGGTTGCCATCAACTCGACAAACGCCTCGGAGAGAAGCAGGGCCACGTAGTCGGCAACCGCCTCTCCCGGTCCCAAGTACAGGAGCGACGGTGCGCTCGTCGGTATGATGGCCTCCTCCAGCGTCGCCGTACGCTGTAGGAGGTTCGAGAATCCGGCCACGGCATCCTGCGGAAAGACGGACGGCTCGTAAGTTCTCTCCGCTATTCCCTTGCTTCCATCGGGCTTCGCGTCGACGAACAGGACGGTGCCGCGACCCATCAGAGCCAGCGCTACCGAAAGTTGTCGCGCCACTGTGCCCGTCTCGTGCTCTCCACCCCCGGTCACGCAAAGCACTCGCATGTCCTCGATCGTCGATGCCGCGATCCTCGCCGCGAGACGTAGGGCGTCTCCGGAGATGGAGTACTCGAGGTCGCCATGCTCGGCCAGGATGGACACGACCTGCTCGGAGGTCAGCATCCCGAGCTCCACCATGAGCAGACCGGTCAAGAGACGGCCGTCACCCTTTGCCGCCCGGGCTTCGTTCTCTTGCAGCGCCCTGACCACGTCGGAGGTGCCGACGTAGCCGAGCCGCACTGCGACGGAGCCGAACGGCTCCCTCGATCTCATTAGCATGGTCCCAGAAATCGAATGTCTCGCGCGGTAGCCGAACCGACTGATGAAACGCGAACGCCGCACGCCAATCCCCGCACGAGGCGGAGATGATGGTTGGTTGGGGTAACGCGGTTCGTCGGTAGTGACCTCAGCAAATACAATCTGGTTGAAGGATGCCGTGCGTTCAAGTAACTTCAGCGGGCGCACAATGCGCGCAACTCCGTCCGCCTCCGCCAGGTACAGGTCGCGACCGGGTTCATATGTTCCGCGTGCGGTCAGGAGCGTCGCCGGCCGCTGCAATACAGGCATTGCCGGCAGCAGTAGCGCCTGCGCATAAGGTCGGCCGGTGTCTGACGCGGGTTTTACCGCCACCGGTTTCAACTCAGGCGCAATCCGTTCCACGCCCATCTCAACCTGGCCCGAAGTCGGGCTCTTAATCCAACGTACCACGCCGACGTGCCAGACCCCGGTATCATTAGCCCCCTGCATGCCAATAACGTCCCCGACGCGTACGTGCGCCCCTACTTCACCTTCGCGCGCCAGCAACAGTCCGCGCGCACCCTCGTCCCGGAGTTGCCAGCGGTCAACGGGGAAGCTCTCTGGTGTAGACAGCTTGGCTTCCGCGAGCCAGCGAGGTAGTGCGCCCGTCGTGAATACCGGTTGTGCAGCTGCCGACTCTGCCTGCTGTGGTTGCTCGGCAGCGTCGTCGCGGCTGTCCGCGGATTTTTCCCGCGGCTCCGTCTGCTCTTTCGCAGGGCCCTTTTGCTCGCCGGTGTCAGGTGGGGTAAATGGCTTACGCCCGCTGCTGAAGAAGTGTAACGCATTGACCCCAGTGCACAGTGAGAGATAACCGCGAATTTTGGTCCGTAAGTACTGCCGTGTCGGGGTCAGTCCCCAGAACTTTATCATCCGCCCTAACATGTCTCGGCAGGCCGCGTCGGTTAATTCCGTGCCGAGGTTGAGGAAACGCGCCGACTCACCACGCTCGAGCCGTTTGATAAAACCATGCACCGAGCGCGCAAGTTCGATCGTGTTTAAGACACGTAGATCCGGGGATGCCTCTATCGATTGCTGTTGCGGAAACGGAGTGGGCGGCGCATCTGCTGACAAATCGATCAGAAAGTGTCCCGCGGGGTCAGGTATCTGCAACTGATCGCTGATTGATGCCTTGTCCGCGGCTTCGTCGAGGAAGGTGTTGACGTAATTGCATTCGTTCTGGGGTAGCTGATAGGGATTGCACAATCCCAGCAGCACGATCTGCAGGTAGCGTTGCAAGATCGTCGTAGTGCCGGCCTCCTTTTCCTCGGACACCTCGACGGTCTGCGTCAGTCTCCCCTGCTCTTCCGCATATTGATAAAGCGCATGAACTTCGCGCCAGACCCCAGCGGGCTGCGGCATGTAGACCTGGTAGGACCGTAGCAGTACCTCGCCGAGGTACGTCAATGCCCGCTCGTTAGCCAACGCCAGCTGGTTCTTCTTACCCCACGGCATGCGAGCGCTTTGTAGGTCCCGGATCGCACACTTATAACCAATGGCCATCTCCATCTGCAGCTGGCGGATAAATTCAGCCAGCTGCCGCATCGTCGCCGGCAGGGGCAATGCCAGCCCCGCGATTTGGGAGTACAGGAGCGAGCACACGGTCGCCACCGGGCTTCTGTAGAGCTCCATCAGTTCGAGCCGTGTCTG
>JBHICL010000297.1:0-4515 GCA_046759605.1 Alphaproteobacteria bacterium
CTGAACAGTCCTCCCGATCCTCGGGAGCCGCCTTCGCCCGAGGAGATACAAGCGGTGCTCGAGAAGTACCGCGCCTGGGCCCAGAGGATGGCCGCCGAGGGCAAGTTCGAGGGTGGAGAGAAACTCAAGGCGGATGGAGGCCGTGTGCTGAAGGCGGACGGTGGCGGCGGCGTCTCGGTGACTGATGGGCCGTACGCCGAGGCGAAGGAAGTCCTTGGCGGCTTCTTCAAGATCTCGGCGGCCAGCTACGACGAAGCGGTCGAGATCGCGAAGACCTGTCCGACGATTGCCTTCGGCGGCTCGATCATGGTGCGTCAGACGGACGAGGTCTAGCGCCGGGGTCGTGTCCACCGAGCCCGTACATGAGCTGGTCGACCATCTGTTCCGGCACGAGTCGGGCCGGATGGTCGCCAGCCTGACGCGGGTCTTCGGGCCCGCGAACCTGGACACGGTCGAGGAGGTCGTTCAGGAGGCGTTGCTGCGCGCTCTGGACACCTGGGCCTACCACGGCGTGCCCCGAAACCCGCCAGCATGGCTGCACACGGTGGCGCGGCGGCGGGCCCTGGACGTGTTGAGGCGCGAACGGCGCTTCAGCGAGATCGCCGGCAAGATGGCGCCGCTTCTCGAGGGCGAGGATGCCCCGGGGGTCGACGCGATCGAGTCGCGGGCCGGCGGAGAACCGGCCGACGACCGGTTGCGGCTCATCTTCACCTGCTGCCACCCGGACGTGCCCGCCGACGCCCGGGTCGCCATCACGCTCAAGACCGTCTGCGGCTTCGGTGTGGCCGAGATCGCGCGTGCGTTCCTCGTGCGCAAGTCGGCCATCGCCCAGCGCCTTGTCCGCGCCAAGCGCCTCATCCGCGAGCGGCGCATTCCGTACGAGGTGCCCGCGGGTCCCGAGCTGGCGGGTCGTCTCGATACCGTGCTCGAGGTCCTCACGCTGATGTTCAACGAGGGCTACTGCGCGTATGAGGGCGAGGAAGCCATATCCGCGGACCTGTGCCACGAAGCGATCCGCCTGGCCGGCCTCCTGGCGGCCGACAGGGCAACGGACGCGCCGCAGGTGCACGCGCTTCTCGCGTTCCTGCTGTTCCAGGCGGCCCGGCTTCCGGCGCGCCTGGATGGCGCTGGTGATATCGTGCTGCTCGGCGAGCAGGACCGTGGCGCCTGGGACCGCGCCATGATCGACCGTGGCGTGAACCATCTTCGGCGCGCCATGGCGGCTACGCGCCTGGGCCCTTATCACCTGCAGGCGGGGATCGCCGCGTGCCATGCAGCCGCCAATGGAGAGAGCGATACCGACTGGAGCTACATACTCGGTCTCTACGAGCTCTTGATGCGCATCAGGCCCTCGCCGGTCGTGGCCCTCAACCGCGGCGTCGCCGTCGCCATGGCGCACGGCCCGGAGGCGGGCCTCGAGGCCCTGGACCGGATCAAGGACGAGCCCTCGCTCGCTGACTATCACTTCCTTCCCGCCAGCCGCGGCGAGCTCTATCTCCGCTGCGGCATGCGCGACGCGGCGGCGGCGTCCTTTCGCGATGCGCTCGCGCTGGCGCGTAACGCAGCCCAGCGCCGCCTCCTGATCCGCAAGCTGGCGGCGTGCTCCGGCTAGCGCTCCCTCAGCTCTTCAGATTGGCGACAAGCCAGCGGTGGAGCGGCAGATAGCCCTCGTAGGCGGTGGCGCAGAACTCGACCGCGCCGGGGCCGAACAGCTCATGCGGCAGCGGCCCCGAGCGCCCGACGTAGAGACCGTTGTGGAGCAGGAGACCGGCGTTCGGTGAATCCGGATCGTAGCCGCGCGGCACGCGCTTGTAGTGGCGGCCGCCAAGCTCGTCGCTGCCACCGGCGAGGGCCGCATCCAGGACGGCGCGCAGGGCCTTGCCGGTCGTTGGATCCGCCGCCGCGCGGCGATAGCTCTCGAGCTCATCGGGGCCGAACATATGCTTGCCGGCGCCGAGGGTCAGGGCGCTTGCCTCCATCTTGAAGTAGAACCCCGGGCAATCACGGCTCGGCCCCTCGCCCTCCCAGAACCAGAGGCCCAGCCAGTCCTTGTAGGGGGATTTGTCCTTGCTGAAGCGCGTGTCCCGATTGAGTCTGAGGATCGAGCCGTTGACGCGCGGCTCGGCGTGGATCGCGGGCGCGAATCCCGCGATGCGGGCACCCAGCGCAGCCACGAACTGTTTCGCCGGAGCCAGCACGTGCGCCGCGTAGCGCTCGCGGTTGCGCTCGAACCAGTCTCTCGCGTTATTGGCGGCCAGATCGGCCAGAAAGCTCGGAGCTTCACGCGGAAAGCCGGCGAACGGCGCTCGATCGCTCATGATCGTCTCCTCCCGCTGCCCGACCGCACAATCAACATCTCCGCGGCGTCAACCGCAGGGCGGCATGACAATCGCGTGCGGCGGGTCGAAGGAGACGGATTGGAGCGGGTAGCGGGAATTGAACCCGCACATCCAGCTTGGGAAGCTGGCAGGCTACCATTACATCATACCCGCGCAGAACAGCGATTTATTCTTCCCACGAGCCTGGCCCCAGTCAAGCGCGCGTCTCCCGTCGCCAAGGTTGCCCGCAAGGGGGCGACACGCGCCCAAACCGAACGAAACGCGTCTTCATTGTAGCTTGCGTGCAGAACTATAGGTTCAGAGTCCGCTGGACGAGATGGGCTGTACGCCTTTGATGGCCGACTTTCGACCTTGAATAGTGGGAGCGAACGTTTTCGAGCGGCTTTATGTCTGCTTTCGCACGATTTCCGTCGGCTGTTGGAGGCGGAGCGGACTGCCAGCGCACGAAGCCGGTTCGACCGCTCCTGACCCCTTAGCGGTCATGTCGATAAGCCCGCCTTGCGCAGGCCGTCGATCAGCAGATCAGCGTCGGCGCTCCTTTTGTAGGGCAGAAGCCTCAGAAGCCACGCCATCGAAAACTCCGGATTGATCCGCCGCACCTCGGCCAGCTGAGCGCTCGCCAGCGTCTCTTCTCCTAAATGGCCGTAGCACGCCGCAAGATAGACGTGAGGCCACAAGGCCTCGGGGTTGCGCACGGCGCCCCGTGTGAGCGCTGCGACGGCCTCGTCGAAGCGGCGCATCGCGAAATTGGCCAAGCCGATATAGTGGGGATAGTAAAAAGGATAGTGCGGGTTGAGGCGCATCGCCTTTTCGATCAACGCGATCACCTCCTCGTTTTCGCCGGATAAATGCATGGCCCCGGCCAGCGTGGCGTAGGCGTCGGCGTTGCCGGGCTCAAGCTCGATCCAACGCCGCGCGGTCGCAACGGCCTCCGCGTGCTGCTTCTTGAACAGGTGAACCGTGCTCAGCGCCTCTTGCACGAGCGGCAGGTTCGGGTCGCGCGCCGTTGCCTGCTGCGCCAGCTCGAATGCGCGGTCAAGCGTCGGTTCCGAGCCCATCAACCAGTCCTGCACGTACGTCTCGGCCAGGCCTGCATAGGGCTCGGCATAATCCGGGTCCAACGCTATCGCCCGCTCATAGAGTTCGCGTGCAGCGACGTTGCTGTCCTTCGTAAACAGGCGGTACTGCTCGCGACCGCGCAGGACGCAGTCGTAAGCCTCGGGGTCGTGGGTTTGTTCGCGCGCTTCGCGTGCCACGGCCCCGCCGACAAGTTTGACTTCGAGAGCACGTACGATCTTTTCCGTGACATCGTCCTGCACGGCGAAGATGTCCTTGAGGCCGCGGTCGTAGCGCTCAGCCCAGAGATGCCCGCCGGAGCGCCCGTCGATCAGCTGCGCGCTTATTCGCACGCGTTCGCCGGCCTTGCGCACACTTCCTTCCAGGACGTAGCGCACACCCAGGTCGCGACACACATCCTGAACCTTGGCGGCTTTGCCTTTGTATGTGAACGTCGAGTTGCGGGCGATGACAAGCACGTCGGGGATCCGGGAGATCTCAGTGATGATGTCCTCGGTGATACCGTCCGAAAAGTACTCCTGCTCCGGATCGTTCGACATGTTGTCGAACGGCAGGACGGCGATCGACGGCTTGTCCGGAATCGTCAACTGTTGATCGTGTGGCTGAGGGATATTGTCCCCGTGTTGCAGACGCACACGATAGCACCGCACCGGCTGGGCGATGTTCTTCACCTCCTGTGGCCCCAGATCGTCGAACACAACGTCAACCGCTGCGCTAGCATGCTCGCGGACGGTACCCGAGACACAGATGCCGCCCGGTTCAGCAAGCCCCTCCATCCGCGCCGCCACATTGACGCCATTGCCGTGTATGTCGTCGCCGTCAAGGATTACGTCGCCAAGGTTGATGCCGATGCGGAATTCGATCCGCCGATCGCTTGGCACGTCTGCGTTGCGATCCGCCATACCGCGCTGGATATCGACGGCTGCCTGGACGGCATCGACCACGCTGGCGAATTCCGCCAACAGGCCATCGCCCATCAGCTTAACAACGCGGCCGTTGCGACTGGCGAGCGTCGGCTCGATCAGCGCGCTCAGATGTGCCTTGAGAGCCGCCAGCGTGCCGGTCTCGTCCTCCCCCATGAGGCGGCTGTAGCCAGCCA
>JBHICL010000298.1:0-4506 GCA_046759605.1 Alphaproteobacteria bacterium
GGTCCCGGGGGCATGCTTCTCGCGCTGGCCGGGATCGGCATGTTCGCGGCCATTTATCACCCGGTGGGCATACCGTGGGTGATCCGCAACGCGCGTCGCGGCGCCGGCAAGGTGCTTGCGATCAACGGCATATTCGGGGGGATCGGCGTCGGCATGGCCGCGCTCGTTGCGGGAAATCTCATCGACTGGTTCGGCTGGCGCTGGGCTTTCATCCTGCCGGGCGCGATCTGTCTGGCGACCGGCGGCGTTCTGTTTCTACTGCTGTCCTCAGGGCGAATCGTCGAGGTCTCGCGGGTCGCGAGAGACACGGCATCCGTGAGCCGGGAGGCGCGTGTCCGCGCGTTCGGTATCCTGCTCGTGACCATGTTAATTTCGGGCATCGTCTTTCACGCGACCCAGGCGGCGATGCCCAAGTTGTTCGACCTGCGGCTCGGCGCGATCCTCGGCGAGGGCAAATCGGGGGTGGGGATCTTGGTCGCTGCGGTCTATTTCGTCGGCGCCTTCGCCCAGCTCGCCGGCGGGTACATGGCCGACCGATGGCCTTTGAAGACGGTCTATCTGCTGAGCTGGGGCGCACAGATTCCGTTCCTGTGGCTGGTCGCCGTTCTCGGTGGCCCCCTCCTTGCCCTCGTGGCGGTCCTCATGGTGTCGCTGAACTCCGCGTCGCTGCCGGCGGAGAACCTGCTGCTCTCCCGTTTCACACCGGCCCGGCACCATGGTCTGGCTTTCGGGCTCAAGTTCGTGCTGGCTTTCGGCGCCGGACCGCTTGCGATCCAGCTCGTCGCGCGCATGCAGTCGGCGACCGGCGAGTTCCTGCTGCTGTTCCAGACCCTCACCGCCGGCGCGGTCGTCGTTACGGTGGTCGCGCTCATGCTGCCGCGGGGCGTGGGCGCGGCGCGGGCCGCCGCCGTTTCCGCCGAGTAGCGAGAGCTGAGGCCGGGCTCGTCCGCCACGTTGGGCGCAGGTTGCTGCCGAAGACCGCTCTAATCCGCGGCGGCGCTCACCGACACGCGGGCCTTCTTCGCCGCGTCGAGCGCCTGGTCCAGGTCGGCGATAATGTCGTCGATCGTTTCGATGCCGATGGAGAGCCGGACCACGTCCGGCCCGGCGCCGGCGGCCAGCCGCTCTTCCTCGGTGAGCTGGCGGTGCGTGGTGGAGGCCGGGTGAAGAATGAGCGAGCGCGTGTCGCCCACGTTGGCCAGATGGCTCAACAGCTCCACGTTCTCGACGACCGCGGTCCCGGCATCGGTCCCGCCCTTGACGCCGAAGGTAAAGACGGACCCGGCGCCCTTGGGCATGTATTTCTTGGCCAGCTTGTGGAACGGGTTCGACTTGAGGCCGGGGTAGGACACCCAGGCGACCGCGGGGTGGGCCTCGAGGAACTCGGCGACGGCCTGGGCGTTCTCCACGTGACGCGCGATCCTGAGCGGCAGTGTCTCGATGCCGGTCAGGATGTAGAAGGCGTTCGTGGGCGAAAGCGCGGGACCGAGGTCCCTGAGCGCCACGGCGCGCGCCTTCATCGTGTAGCCGAAATCGCCGAAGGTCTCGTGGAATATCAGACCGTGGTACGCGGGGTCCGGCTCGGTCATGCCCGGGAACTTGTCGTTCTGCCCCCAGTCGAACCTGCCGCTCTCGACAACGAGCCCGCCCATGGAGTTGCCGTGGCCGCCGAGAAACTTGGTGGCCGAATGGACGACGATGTCCGCGCCCCAGTCGAACGGCTGGCACAGACAGGGCGTGGCCATGGTGTTGTCCGCGATGAGGGGGATGCCGGCCTCGCGGGCGATCTCGGCGACGGCCTCGATGTCGACGATGACGGCGCTGGGGTTGGCCAGGTTCTCGATGAAGATGGCCTTGCACCGGGGCGTCAGCGCCGCGCGGAAGTTCTCCGGGTCCGTCGGATCGACCAGATGGCATTTCCAGTCGAACTTGCGGAACGTGTGGGTGAATTGGGTGATCGAGCCGCCATAGAGATTGCGGGACGAGACGAACTCGTCGCCGGGCTCCATGAGCACGAAGAAGGCGAGGAGCTGCGCCGCGTGTCCGCTGGCGCAGGCGACCGCCCCGCGGCCGTTCTCGAGCGCCGCCACCTTCTCCTCGAGGGCGGCAACGGTCGGGTTGGAGAGGCGCGTGTAGATGTAGCCGAAGGTCTGCAGATTGTAGAGCGCGGCCGCTTGCTCGGTGTCGTCGAAGACGTACGCCGTCGTGTGATAGATCGGCACCGTCCGCGACCCCGTTGCCGGGTCCGGGCTCGCGCCCGCGTGGATGGCCAGGGTCTCGATGCCGGGCGGCTTCGGCTCCCGCTTCGCTCTTCTGCGCTTGCTCATGCCCGTATCCGCTTGCTGCGCCTGCTGGTGATGACGCGGGTGTTGATTCCCTGCCAGCCCAGCTCGCCCGTCAGCCGGCCGTACTCGATCTTCACGCACCGGTTCATGATTACGGTGAGGCCGGCGGCCTCGGCCCTGGCCGCCACCTCGTCGTTGCGGATTCCCAACTGCATCCAGGCCACCGGAGCGCCGATCTCGATGGCCTCGTCCACGACCGGACCCACCTGGTCGGCGCGGCGGAATATGTCCACGAGATCCACCTTGCCGGGGACGTCCAACAGGCTCGCATAGACCGGCTCGCCAAGGATCTCCTCGCCGGCCGCCCGGGGGTTCACGGGGACCACGGTATATCCCTTGGTCTGCAGATACTTCATCGCGAAGTAGCTGGGCCGGATCCACCGCGGGCTGACGCCGACCATGGCGATGGTGTTGGTGTCCCTGAGGATTCGCCTGATCAGCCAGTCCGGGTAATAGACGTCTCTCATTCCGGCCAGACCGGCTCGCGCTTCTCGATGAAGGCGTCGATGCCCTCGGCGGCGTCGGGCGTCATCATGCCGCGAGCCATCTCACTGCTCGCGAAGTCATAGGCGTCGCTGATGCCCATTTCCAGCTGCCGATAGAACGTCCGCTTGCCGGCGGCGAGGACGCCGGGGCTCTTCGATAGCAGTGCCGTGGCGAGAGCCAGCGTCGTCGCGTCGAGCTCGTCCGCCGGCACGACGTGGTTCAGGAGCCCGAGCTCGAACGCGCGCGGGGCCGTGATGAACTCGCCCGTCATCAAGAGCTCCAGCGCGTGCTTGCGGGAGACGTTGCGGCTTAGCGCCACGCAAGGCGTGGAGCAGAAGAGTCCGATGTTCACGCCCGACGCGGCGAAGCGTGCGTCCTCGGACGCGATCGCAAGGTCGCAGCTCGCCACGAGCTGGCATCCCGCCGCGGTGGCGATGCCGTGGACCTTGGCGATCACCGGCTGGGGTAGCTTGACGATCGACAACATGGTCTCGCTGCACGTCCGGAACAGGCGCTGCTGGTAGTCGAAGTCCGGATTTGCCCGCATCTCGTTGAGGTAATGGCCGGCGCAGAAAGCGCGGCCGGCGCCCTGGATGATGATCACCCGGGCCGACTTGTCCTCGCTCAGGTCGTCCCACGTCTCCTGGAGCGCGGCCAGCATGTCCTCGGACAGCGGGTTCAGCTTCGCCGGACGGTTGAGTGTCAAGGTAACAATGCCACTATCGTCCCGACGTAGGACGTGCGGCTCCTGCGAAACCATGGTCATCCTCTCCTTGTAAGAACCGGCCACACTCTAGCAGATTTCGCCATGGGGGGCGAAAGGCCCCGGCCTCGGGCTGATCTCAACTCCGGGCAATGACGATGTCGAACCGGCCGAGGAGGGCCCCGGTCTCGCGATCGGGCGCCGGCTCCAGGGGGACGATCAGCCGGCGACGTGCCGCCGGATCGCGCACGGCGCTCAGCAGAAAATCACGTTCGTTGGCGCGCTCGCCTTCGATGTACATCTGTGTGATCAGCTTGTCGAAGCCGCGTCCCGCTACGGTGAAGTGAATGTGGGGCGCGCGCCGCGAATAGGGCACGGGCCGGATCGTCCGGAAGCGATAGGCGCCGTCGTCGTTCGTGACCGTCTGTCCGTAGCCCTGGAAGTTGGGGTCGATCGGCCCGCCGGAGCGGTCGCCGGGGTGGTGGTAACGGCCGAAGGCGTTGGCCTGCCAGATCTCCACGAGGGCGTCGCGGATCGGCCGTCCGTCCGTATCCAGGACGCGTCCCGCCACGTGTGTGATGGTGCCCGCCGGCGGTCCCTTCGCCCCTTCGACGCTCGCGAGGTCGGCGTCGCGCTCGAGGGGCAGCTCGAGCGGATAGAAGGGACCGGCGCCCTGGCGCGGCGTGAGGGCCAGACGCGCCATCGTTGCGGTGGGCCGTCCGGCGACGCCCAGCGCCGCGGCGGCGGCCGTGCCACCCAGAAGCCAGCGGCGGCGGGAAAGAAGTGTGCGCTCCATCGCGTCTCACTCCCGTGTCGAATGTGGTCCGCCGGGGAAGTCTATGCCCGGCCGGGGCGCGGCGGAAGGCGGCCCCGGATCACGATCGGGTGTGGGGCACGGCGCGGCGCGCCCTTTCGTGGGGTCATTGTCGTTGACATGTACCCCTGGCATGTCATATTGCACCCGCGATAGAG
>JBHICL010000299.1:0-4501 GCA_046759605.1 Alphaproteobacteria bacterium
GGAATCGCCACAGATGGATTTCGTCGCTCCATGCATCGGCGGCGAGACCCGCCTTTTGCTTCAGGGCTTGGAGGAACTCGCGCGGGTGTCTGAGGCTGGCCCACACCTGCGGCAGAAAGAGCGCCCGCTGCTCGCCCGATTTCAGGATTACACCATCGGTATCGGGACGTAGGGCGTTGATGGCCTCGGCCTCGGATCGGAACGATATGGGCCGGGGGTGGGAGAGGATCGAGATCGAAAGCTCGAGATTTTCCATCTCGGCCGGCTTGAGCGGCGCGAAACGACGGTCCTCGAACGCTGCCCGGTAGGCGTTCGTCGCCACATCGCTTATGAGGGCTTGGTGCGGCTTGAGGCTGCCGACGCAGCCCCGCAGTGTGCCGTCGAGCTGGAGGGTGACGAAGCTCGCCCGATGGGACGCGAGCTCCGGCGCTTCATCCTCCGGATCGAGCTTGGGTGGCCCTTCGCCATCGAGACCCCGCAGAACGGCGCGCCTCGCCTCGTCGAGCAGCCTCGACCGGGTTTGTTCTTCCAGCCTTGCGTGCGCCCCGTACTCGAGCGCCCACGCGCCGTAGCCCACGACCCGGGATCTATCCCGCCGGCCCGCAGTGTCGCCGGAGTTACGCAGGTCCAGGCGCGTGACCCTGAGGTCCAGATCGGCGGCGCGGCACAGCAATCCCTTGATCGGGAATCGGCCACAGGCATGGTTGTCCGCGATTTCCTCGCCGTCCAGAGTTTCGATCGCCCGGCTCGCCTCCAGGTCGAGTTGGCGCGCGTCGTCGTAGCCGTGGTAGTGGCTCAGGTCGGAGCTCACGACGATCAGGGTCTCCTTGCCCGCCCAGACGGCGCGGAGCAGCCGGTCGGTGTCCTCATGCGCCGTCGTGCCGACCAGCACGGGCAGGACCGCGAAGTCGCCGAGAATCCGTTGCAGAAATGGAAGATGCACCTCCAGGCTGTGCTCCGGCTCGTGCGGCGAGTCGTTGACCTCGACGCCGGGCACGGCCAGCACCGCCGATATGCCCTCGCGATCGATGGCGACGTCGCCGAGAGGCGTCCGGAAGGCGTCTACGCTGGGTACGGCGAAGCCACGGACCGGCTGGCGGTGCGGCGGGCCGAGCAGGACTACCCGCCGTATGCGGTGGGCCTGGCCGGCGATGGCCTTGTAAGCGCTGGCGGCAATCGGGCCCGAATAGGCATAGCCCGCGTGGGGAGCGATCAGCGCCTTGGGCGAGACACGCGAAGGTGAAGCTGTCCCGAGGTAACCGTCCACCATGCGCGATAGTGAATCGGCATCCTCCGGATAGAACAGACCCGCGACGGCCGGCGGCCGGAAGCCCCTCATCCCTTTATCCCGGTGCGGTCTTTACGCGCTGAGCGATGCAAGGATAGCACAAAACAGCTCGGCCGGACCTGCCGCGACACGCGGCCCCGAAAGTGTCACGCGACGATGCAGGACTAGTCGAAAGCCTGCTCCCAAGAGCCCGTCGTCGCGGCCTTGGAGTACTCGGTGGCCCGATTTTCGAAAAAGTTCGTGTGCTCGAGGCCGTTGAGCATCTCCTCCATCCAGGACAGCGGGTTCCGCTCGACGCGGTAGATCGCTTGCAGGCCCAGCTGTGCGAGGCGCCGGTCGGCGATGTAACGGATGTACGACTTGACCTCACCGGCCGTGAGGCCGTCGATGCCACCGAGCTCGAAGGCGAGCTCGACGAATGCGTCTTCGTGGGTCACCACCGTCTCGCAGGCGATGTAGATGTCGCGACGTATGTCTTCGGTCCAGATTTCGGGGTTTTCATCGACGAACGTCCGGAACAGCCGGATGATCGAATCCGTGTGCAGGGTCTCGTCGCGCGCCGACCAGGAGACGATCTGTCCCATTCCCTTCATCTTGTTGAACCGCGGGAAGTTCAGCAGGATGGCGAAGCTTGCGAACAGCTGCAGTCCCTCCGTGAAGGCGCCGAACATGGCCAGGGTCTTGGCTATGTCGGCTTTGCTCGAGGTGCCGAAGCGCTGCATGTAGTCGTACTTGTCCTTCATCTCCCGGTAGCGGAGGAAGGCCGAGTACTCCGCCTCCGGCATCCCGATCGTGTCGAGCAGGTGGGAGTAAGCGGCGATGTGGATCGTTTCCATGTTAGAGAACGCCGCCAGCATCATCTGCACCTCGGTCGGCCTGAACACTTGCGCATAGTGCTTCATGTAGCAGTTGTTCACCTCGACGTCGGACTGGGTGAAGAATCGGAAAATGTGGGTCAGCAGATGACGCTCCGCCTGGGTCAGCCGGCGGTGCCAGTCCTTGACGTCGTCGGCCAGCGGCACTTCCTCGGGCAGCCAGTGGATGCGCTGCTGCTGCAACCAGGCTTCATACGCCCAGGGATACTGGAACGGCTTATAGGCGACCCTTGCATCAAGCAGTGACATTCGTACCAATCCCGAACTTCCTTGAACCACCGGCTACTGACAAGCCAGGCATTCCTCGTAGTCCCGGACCTCGCCGGACAGACCGGCGGCGTCGGCCTCGATGGCCGGCTCGGGTGCCCGGCGCGAAGCCACCACCTCCGCACGCTGCAGGGACTTCGAGCGGCAGTAGTAGAGGCTCTTGATCCCTTTCTTCCATGCCTGAAAGTGGATCTGGTGCAGGTCACGCTTATGCACGTTGGCCGGCAGAAAGAGATTAAGGGACTGGGACTGGCAGATCGAGCCGGCCCGGTCCGCGGCCAGCTCGACAATCCAGCGCTGGTCGATCTCGAAAGCCGTCTTGAACACGGCCCTTTCGTCATCGGAAAGGAAGTCCAGGTGCTGGACCGAGCCTTCGTTCGTGGTGATGGAGGACCAGGTGTCCTCGTCGTTGCGGCCCTTTTCCTCGAGCAGCCTCGTCAGGGCCTTGCTGCGTACATTGAACGAGCCGGACAGCGTCTTGTGCGTGTAGCTGTTCGCGGCGATCGGCTCGATCCCGGGCGAGGATCCGCCGCAGATGATGGAGATCGAGGCTGTCGGGGCTACCGCCATCTTGTTGGAGAAGCGCTCGTTGAAACCGTAGTCGGCGGCGTCCGGGCAGGGACCGCGTTCGTCCGCGAGGCGTCGGCTGGCCTCGTCGGCCTGGGCCTTGAGGGCGTGGAAGATTCTGTTGTTCCAGGCCTTGGCCATGGCCGATTCGAAGGGAACGCCCTGCTGCTGGAGGAACGAGTGGAAACCCATGACACCGAGGCCGACGCTGCGCTCGCGCGCGGCCGAGTAGGCGGCACGGGCGAAATCCGGCGGAGCATTGTCGATGAAGTCCTGCAGGACGTTGTCCAGGAACCTCATGACGTCCTCGATGAAGCTCGGGTGGTCCTTCCACTCGGGATAGGTCTCCAGATTGAGCGAGCTCAGGCAGCAGACCGCCGTGCGTTCCCCGCCCAGGTGGTCGAGACCGGTGGGCAGCGTGACCTCGCTGCACAGGTTGGACGTCTTGACGGTCAGCCCTGACAGCTTGTGGTGCTCGGGAATGCTCCGGTTCACCGTGTCGGAGAAGACGATGTACGGCTCGCCGGTCTCGATGCGAGCGGTGAGTATCCGGATCCACAGACTGCGGGCGGCAATCCGGCGGATGACCGAGCCTTCCCTGGGGCTCGTGAGTGGCCATTCGTCGTCCGCCTCGACCGCGCGCATGAAAGCGTCCGACACGAGCACCCCGTGGTGGAGGTTGAGGGCCTTCCGGTTCGGGTCGCCGCCGGTCGGACGCCTGATCTCCGTGAATTCTTCGATCTCGGGATGGTTGACGGGGAGGTAAACCGCCGCCGATCCGCGCCTGAGCGAGCCTTGACTGATGGCCAGGGTGAGCGAGTCCATGACCCGGATGAACGGGACGACGCCGGACGTCTTGCCGTTCATGCCGACACGCTCGCCGATCGATCTCAAGTTCCCCCAATAGCTGCCGATGCCGCCGCCTCGCGCCGCGAGCCAGACGTTCTCGTTCCACAAGGCGACGATCCCCTCCAGGCTGTCCGACGCCTCGTTGAGAAAGCAGGATATGGGGAGCCCGCGCCGGGTGCCGCCGTTCGACAGGATCGGCGTTGCCGGCATGAACCACAGGTTGGACATGTAGTCATAGAGGCGCTGCGCATGGGCGGTGTCGTCGGCGTAGTGCATGGCGACACGGCAGAACAGCTGCTGGATCGTCTCACCCGGCAGGAGGTAGCGGTCTTCCAGGGTTGCCCGCCCAAAATCGGTAAGCTTGTCGTCCCGACGCGGGTCGATGGCGACGCGGATGCCGCGCGCGTTCTGTTGCACGTTGGCTGTGCGCGCATCCCTGTCCACAAGTGTCGGTTCGTCCCACACCATCCCGGAACCGTCCATTACCAAGCCCCCGCAGCCGTCCGATCCACAAGTTGTGGATATGTCCACATGGAATTGTGGGGAAAATTCACAAGATATTGTCCCCAGAAACGTGAAGGATACCATATCTAGCAAACGTGTCTATAGTGAACATATCAAGAACACACTACCCCCCAAGGCGTTGATGGTCAAG
>JBHICL010000300.1:0-4498 GCA_046759605.1 Alphaproteobacteria bacterium
GTTCTGGCCTTCAAGGGTCCGGCCGCGGCGGACAGCAGCTCCTCTATCTCTTCATCGTTGAGCAACCCTTTCCGACGTAGTCCGATCAATACGGACCGGACCAGATGCAGTCCTGCCAGGGCCTCGATTGCCGCGCTCTGGAACAACATGACGTACTTCCGGATCTACTCGGCCTGTAGGCAATCCTCGCCGGTACTCGTGAATGGCGGCGAAGGGATCGCGATTGTACCGCGTGCGACGGCTTGTGGAGTATGCGAAGGACGGGGATAAAGATGGCAATCTGACGCGGAAGGATCCCCGGCCGGATGGAACCCGCTCTCAGCGGTCGTCCAGAAGGTCCAGCCAGGCTCCTTCGTCGATGACCTCGAGACCGAGCTCGCGTGCCTTCGCCGCCTTGGAGCCCGCGCCGGGGCCGGCCACCACCAGATCGGTCTTGCGCGAGACCGAGCCCGCCACCTTGGCCCCCAGCGCCTCCGCCCGGGCCTTCGCCTCGCTGCGGGTCATCGTTTCGAGGTTTCCGGTGAAGACCACGGTCTTGCCGGCGATAGGGGAATCCTCGCGGGGCTGCTCGAAGTCACGAACGACGAGCTCGTCCGCCAGCGCGTCCAGCACCTCCCTGTTGTGGGGTTCGTGCATGAAGGCGAGGATGTCGGCCGCCACCGATGGGCCGATGCCGTCGATGTCCGTGAGCTCCCGGCAGGCGTCGCTGTCCACCCGCTGCGCCGCGTCCATCGCCGCCCGCCACGCCGATAGCGAGCCATAGGACTTGGCCAGGAGCCGGGCGGTCGCCTGGCCGACCTGGCGGATCCCCAGGGCGTAGATGAGCCGCTCGAGCGGAATGTCGCGCCGCGTTTCGATGGCGCGGACCAGGTTCCGGGCGGACTGCTCGGCCCAGCCTTCCCGCCGGGCGATCTCCTCGGCACGTTGGTGGAGCCGGAAGATGTCGGCGGGACCCTCGATCAGGCCGTCGGCGAGGAAGGCCTCCAGGTGCCGGGCGCCGAGACCCTCGATGTCGAAGGCGTCGCGCGAGACGAAGTGCTTGAGCCGCTCGAGAACCTGGGCCGGGCAGATGAGGCCACCCGTGCACCGCCGCACGGCTTCGCCCGCGTCGCGCACCGCCTCGGAGCCGCATACGGGGCAACTCGTGGGAAAGTCGAACGGCCTGGCGTCCGGCGACCGCTTTTCCATGACCACGCGCACGATCTGGGGAATGACGTCCCCGGCGCGCTGCACCACCACGGTGTCGCCGATCCGGATATCCTTGCGCTCGATCTCGTCCTCGTTGTGCAGGGTGGCGTTGGAGACGACGACACCGCCCACGGTAACCGGCTCGAGCCGCGCCACCGGGGTCAGGGCCCCGGTCCGGCCGACCTGGATGTCGATGTCTTTGAGGCTTGTGGTCTCCTGCTCGGGAGGGAACTTGTGGGCAATGGCCCAGCGCGGCGCGCGGCTCACGAAACCCAGGCGATTCTGCCAGTCGAGCCGGTTCACCTTGTAGACCATGCCGTCGATGTCGTAATCGAGACCGGCCCGGCGCTCCTCGAGCTCGTCGTAGAGGGCGCGCACCTCCTCCAGCGAGCCACACAGCCGGCTCAACGGATTGACCTGGAACCCCCACGTGCGCAGGCGGTCGAGAAACGCCCAATGCTTGTCGCCGGGCGATGCGGCGATCTCGCCCCAGCTGTAGGCGAAGAAGTGGAGAGGACGGGTGGCTGTAATGGAGGCGTCGAGCTGGCGCAGGCTGCCCGCCGCGGCGTTGCGCGGGTTGGCGAAGACCTTCTCGCCCTCCCGCTCCTGCCGGGCGTTGAGGGCGAGAAAATCGGACCGCTTCATGTAAACCTCGCCGCGCACCTCGAGGACCGCGGGAGCATCGTCGGGCAGCCGCTTGGGGAGATCCCTGATCGTCCGCAAATTAGCGGTTATGTCCTCGCCGACGGCGCCGTCCCCGCGGGTCGCGCCCTGAACGAAGGCACCGCGCTCGTAACGAAGCGACGCGGAAAGGCCGTCGATCTTGGGCTCCGCCACCACCTCCACCACCTCGTCGCCCGGGAGGCCGAGAAATCGGCGGACACGCGCGACGAACTCGGAGACCTCGTCGAACGCGAAGGCATTGGCGAGGGACAGCATGGGAACGCGATGCCGCACTTTGGCGAATCCGGTCGCCGGCACGACGCCCACGGTCTGCGTCGGGCTCTCCGGCGTTCTCAGCTCCGGGAACCGCTCCTCGATCTCCACCAGGCGCTGGAACAGCGCGTCGTACTCCGCGTCCGAGATCAGGGGAGCGTCCAGAACGTAATAGGCGTGATCGTGCTTTCGGATCTCTTCACAAAGCCGCGGGTGCTCGGCGGCCGCATCCTCGGGGCTAAGGTCGCCGACCTCCGCCGCAAAAGCCCGCTCCGTCACGTCAGTGGCCTGCAAGCAAGCGTTCGGCGGCCGCGCGCGCCTCATCCGTGATGACGGCTCCGGACAACATTCGCGCGATCTCCTCCCGGCGTGCGTCCGATGCCAGCGGCGAGACCTCGGTCATCACGGCCGTCTCGCCCTGGTGCTTCACGACCCGCCAGTGATGCGCCCCGGCCGCCGCTACCTGCGGGCTATGGCTGACGACAAGGATCTGGCGATCGGTGGCCAGCCGCGCGAGGCGCTCGCCGACCGCGGCGGCGGTCGCTCCGCCGACGCCCGCGTCCACCTCGTCGAATACCAATGTAGGTGTCGCGGTATCGCGGGCCAACACAACCTTCAACGCCAGCAGAAAACGGCTGAGCTCGCCACCGGACGCGATTTTGTCTATCGGGCCGGGAGCCGCGCCCTGATTGGTAACGACCTGGAAGCGCACGCGGTCCATGCCGTTGGGGCCCCACGCGTCCTCGACCAGGGATCCGATCTCGGTCGTGAACCGGGATTTCTCGAGCTTCAAGGGCGGCAGCTCACTGGCCACCGCTTTGTCGAGGTTCTTGCCGGCCTTCTTCCTGGCCGCGCTCAGGCGCCGAGCCGCGGCCTCATAGTCGCGGCGTGCCCGCTCGGCCGCCTGCGCAAGCTCGGTGAGCCGGCCGCCTTGGTCGTCAAGCGCTTCCAGGCGCTCGGCGAGCCGGCGGCGCACCTCCGGAAGGGCGCCCGGTTCGACACCGTGCTTGCGTGCCGCGGCCCTGAGGGCGAACAGCCGCGTCTCCAGGCGATCCAGCTCACCTCGGTCGAGGTCGATATGGTGGGCTTCCGAACGGAGCTCGTGCAGCGCCTCGGAAAGCTCGGCGCCGGCGCGATCGAGGGCGGCGATCGAAGTATCGAGCCGCCCCGCGGCCAGCTCCGCCACCCGGGCCAGCTCGCCCGTCGCCCTCTGGACGATCTGTTCCGCGCCACTCTCGCCGCCGAGCGTGTCCGCGACCCGGTCGAGCACCTCTAGAAGCTTTTCGGCGTGTTGCAAACGCCGCCGCTGGACGGCCAGCCGGCTCTCCTCACCTTCGAGCGGCGCGAGCGCGTCGAGTTCGTCGAAGGCATGCCGCAGGAACGACTCCTCGGCCCGCGCCTGGGCGAGCTCGCTCTCGGCGCGCTCCAACCGGGCGTTCGCTTGAGCCAGGCTCGCATGTGTCTCACGCACGGCGGCGAGGAGCGACGAATGATCGCCAAACGCATCCAGCGCGGCCAGATGCGTGGCCGGCGCCAGCAGGCCGCGATGCTCGAACTGGCCGTGCACCTCGACAAGGCCCTCGCCGACCTCCCGGAGCAGGCCCACACTGACGGGCTGATCGTTGATGAACGCGCGGCTGCGTCCGTCACTGTTCAGGACACGCCGCAGCACAAGCTCCACTTCGTCGGCGTCGAGGCCCTGCTCGGCGAGGATCCGGGACGCGCTGTGCTCCGGCGGCAGCTCGAAGGCGGCGGCGACCGACGCCTGCGCGGCTCCGCGCCGCACGACGCTCGCATCGGCACGGGCCCCGAGCGCCAGGCCGAGGCTGTCCAACAGGATCGACTTGCCGGCTCCGGTCTCGCCCGTGAGCACGCACAGCCCGGTGTCGAACTCGACATCGAGGCGGTCTATAAGGACGACGTCGCGAATCGACAGCCGGCGCAGCATGGTGGCTCAGAATGGCCAAAGCCAGCTGAGAAGTCCGCCCTTTTTTTCTTCCGGTGGGAGCTCGCCCGTCGCCGCCAACTCATCGCGTATCTTCGTGTTCTCGACGAGGGCATAGGTGTCGATGTACCACTCGTTGCCCGGGAAGTTGTAGCCGAGCACCGCGGCTGCTTCGCGAGCTTCCGTTTCGATGCCGAGCGCCGTGTACGCCTCCGCCAGGCGATGCAGCGCCTCGGGCGCGTGTGTCGTGGTCTGATAGTCGGCGATGACGGTGCGGAAGCGATTGATCGCCGCCAGATAATGTCCACGCTTCAGGTAGAAACGACCGATCTCCATCTCCTTGCCGGCAAGGTGGTCGCGTGTCAGGTCGAGCTTCAATCTGGCGTCGCGCGCGTAGTCGCTTTCGGGGAAGCGTCGCACCACATCCTG
>JBHICL010000301.1:0-4476 GCA_046759605.1 Alphaproteobacteria bacterium
CCCCGCCGGCGTGGACCGCCGAGGGGACGCTGCGGTACATCCTCGGGACCGATAACCAGGGGCGCGACGTCCTCTCGGCGATCCTCTACGGCAGCCGGATCTCGCTCGTCGTGGGCTTCGCGGCGGTGCTCTTCTCCGTCGTGCTCGGCGTGGGGCTGGGCGTGACCGGGGGGTACGTCGGCGGCTGGTTCGAAACGGTGTCCATGCGACTGGCCGACGTCCAGCTCACGGTGCCGGGCATTCTCGTCGCGCTCATGGTGGACGGGATCGTCCGCACGGCGCTGCCGGGCGGCATGAAGGAGGAGCTCGCCGTCTACGTGCTCATCTTCGCGATCGGGATCTCCGGCTGGCCGCAGTACGCGCGGGTGACCCGCGGAGCGACGCTCGTCGAGAAGAACAAGGAGTACGTCGCGGCGGCGCGGATCATCGGCATCCATCCGGCGGCGATCATGCTGCGCCACGTGCTGCCGAACGTCATGGGCCCGGTGCTCGTGCTCGCGACGATCGGGCTCGCGCTCGCCATCATCAGCGAGGCGACGCTGTCCTTTCTCGGCGTCGGCGTGCCGCCGACGACCCCGTCGCTCGGCACCCTGATCCGCATCGGCAACAACTTCCTCTTCTCCGGCGAGTGGTGGATCACGCTGTTTCCGGCCGCGGCGCTCGTCCTGCTGGCGCTCTCGGTGAACCTGCTGGGCGACTGGCTCCGCGATGCCCTCAACCCCAAGCTCCGGTAGATGCGCCAGCACGGCGGCGAGAGGTCGACGTCGAAGGCCGCAGGCCGGCGTACGCCGCCCAGGCTTAAACCTCCGCGCCTCGACGGGCTTCGCTCGCTCGGACGCCGTCGCTTGCCCGCCCTTTCCCCCGAGGCGGGAGGTGGAGCCCTCGCCGGCCAATTGCGTTGGGCCGGCACGGCGCGCTCCGCCGTCCTGCGCTTCGCCGCCCGCTACGGCTCGTCGGATTCGCTCGGCGGGGCACCGCCGGCTTGCGGCCGTCACCACGCGAAATCACCTTGCGGCGAGGCGCGGAGGCCTGAGCGGAGGCCGGGCGTCGCCAGCCTGCGGCCGTAGGGGGCGGGCGATCTAGTGGCGCTGCTGGAGGTCCGCCACCTGCGCGTCGAGATCCCTACGCGGCGCCGCACGCTCGTCGCCATCCACGACATCTCGTTCGACATCGAGCAGGGCGAGGTCCTGGGTGTTGTCGGCGAGTCCGGCGCCGGCAAGTCCCTCACCGGTGCCGCCATCATCGGCCTCCTCGAGCCGCCGTGCCGCATCGCGGCGGGGGAGATCTGGCTCGAGGGCCGGCGCATCGACGACCTCGATCCCGAGGGAATGCGGCGGATCCGCGGGCGCAAGATCGGCGCGATCTTCCAGGACCCGCTCACGAGCCTCAACCCGCTGCTGACGATCGGGCGCCAGCTCACCGAGACGATCACGACGCATCTCCCGCTCGCGGCGGCCGAGGCACGTCGTCGGGCGATCGACCTGCTTGCCGAGGTCGGCATTCCCGCCCCCGCGGAGCGCTTCGACGCGTATCCGCACCAGTTCTCGGGCGGCATGCGCCAGCGCGTCGTCATCGCCCTGGCCCTCGCCGCGAACCCGCGGCTCGTCGTCGCCGACGAGCCGACGACGGCGCTCGACGTCTCGATCCAAGCGCAGATCCTGGCGCTGCTGCGGCGGCTCTGCCGCGAGCACGGCACCGCGGTCATGCTGATCACCCACGACATGGGCGTGATCGCCGAGACGGCGACACGCGTGGTCGTCATGTACGCGGGCCGCATCGCCGAGATCGGCCCCGTCGCCGACGTGATCAAGGACGCGCGTCACCCGTACACCGAGGGGCTCATGGGATCGATCCCGGCGCTCGGCCACGAGGTGCCGCGCCTCGCCCAGATCGAGGGGACGATGCCGCGCCTCGCCCAGATCCCGTCGGGGTGCGCCTTCAACCCGCGCTGCGGCTGGACGATCGAGCTCTGCCGGCGCGAGCGCCCGGAGCTGATGCCGACCGGCGGCGCGAGCCTCGCGGCGTGCTGGCGGTATCACGCGCGCTGGGCCGGGGCCGTCCGTGGCTGAGGGCGCCGCGCGCCCGACGCTGATCGAGGTCAGAGACCTCGCCCGCTACTTCGACGTCTCCCCGCCCTGGCTCACACGGCTGCTCGAGCGCCGCGGGCGCCTGATCCTCCGCGCGGTGGACGGGGTGTCGTTCACGATCCGGCGGGGCGAGACGTTCAGCCTGGTGGGCGAGTCCGGGTGCGGGAAGTCGACGGTCGCCCGGCTGATCGTCGGCCTCTACCGGCCGACGCGGGGCGCCATCGTCTTCGACGGCACGGACCTCACGCGCCTGGGCTCCCGCGCGGCGATGGCGCCCTTCCGGCGGCGGCTGCAGATGATCTTCCAGGACCCCTACGCGAGCCTGAACCCGCGCTGGCGCGCGCGCGACATCATCGCCGAGCCGGTGCACGCCTTCGGCATGGCGTCGAGCCGCCGAGCCCTCGCCGACCGGGTCGCGGAGCTGCTCGCGCACGTCGGGCTCGCGCCGGAGGACGGCGAGAAGTACCCGCACGAGTTCTCGGGCGGGCAGCGTCAGCGCGTGTCTATCGCGCGGGCGCTCTCGAGCCAGCCGGACTTTCTCATCTGCGACGAGCCGAGCTCCGCGCTCGACGTCTCGGTGCAGGCCCAGATCCTGAACCTCATGAAGGATCTGCAGCGCGAGCTCCACCTCACCTACCTCTTCATCAGCCACAACCTCGCCGTCGTGCGCCACGTCTCGGACCACGTCGGGGTCATGTACCTCGGGCGCCTTGCCGAGGTCGGCCCGAGCGGGTCGCTCTTCCGGCGGCCGCGCCACCCCTACACGCGGTTGCTGCTCGACACGGTGCCGAGCCTGGCGGCGACCGGGCGCGAGCGGCAGCCGGTCGCGGGCGAGGTGCCGAACCCGATCGCGCCGCCTCCGGGCTGCGCGTTCCACCCGCGTTGCCCCTTCGCCGACGCGCGCTGCCGCCGCGAGGTGCCCGCGCTCCGCCCGGCGGACGGCACGCTCGTCGCCTGCCACGGCGTCGAAGAAGGCCGGATTCGCTAGTGAAGCTATCTCAGTGCGCGTCGCGAGGAAGGGCTCGAGCGCGGCGACGAAGGACTGGGGCGCGTCGAGCACGAGGTGGTGATACGCCCCGGGGATCTCCACCATACCATCCGGTCAGGGAGCAGGGGGCTCGGCTCCTCGCCACTTCGGCTCACTGTCGCAGTGGTTTCATCGGCCAGGACAGGCCAGGACCATGATAGTGGCTGGGTCCTCGGTGACGTCACGCCGGCTTCCGTCCGCGAAGGTCGCCTCGACACGAACCCGTCCAGATGGTTCCCCGTCTCCGTACAGAACACACAGAGAGGCATCTCCTTCCATCCCCGCCTCAGCGTCTCGGTCCTTCGCTCGAGCTGGACTCTCAGCAGAGCGCGGGCAACGCCCAAGAGGCCGCCCTCAAGGGGTATGCCGGCCTCCACGGCCTACACCTTGCTCGAATGATCCGCGACGCCGGCGCCAGCGGCAAGGACCTCATCCGGCGAGGAATCCAGGGGCTCCTCCGCCTGCTCGAGGCCCGTGAGGTTGGTGTCGTGCTCATCTACCGCCTGGACCGGCTCTCACGGCGTACCCGAGACCTTCTCGAGCTTGTCGAACGCTTCGAGCAGGCTGGCGTTGCTGTCCACTCCATCCACGAGCACCTCGATACCCAGACTGCGGTGGGGCGGTTCGTTCTTGGGACGCTGGCGTCGCTCGCGGAGATGGAGCGCGACCTCATCGTGGAGCGGACACGAGAGGCCCCGAGACACAAAGCCCAGATGGGGGAGTGGGTCGGCCGGGCCCCCGTGGGCTACCGGCTTGATGGCAGCCGGCTGGTTGCAGATCGCGGCGGCCAGGCGCTTCTCCGACGGGCGCGCCGGCTCCGACGTGGTGGGTGCTCGCTCCGGGTGATCGGAGCCCGGCTGGGGCTCCCCAAATCTACGGTGGCGGGAGCGCTCCAGAGACACCGAAACGGCCAACGGGCGGGGAGCTGCGTGGGGTTGCCGGGTTAACCGAGCGAGAACCCCAGGGTTTTTGGACGGTCTAGCTCGGTAAGCCTCCTACAACACGCCTGGGTCCCCTGGCCGTTTCGGCGGGTCCGCATAATCACTATCACCGAAGACTTCAGGAGCCCTAGTGGGGCACCGATCGAGTAGTCTTCATCCCTTCCCTCCTCTCGATCAATATGTGAAGCTCGTTCCCTCAAGAGCTCCTTAAGGCAACCAAAGATGATCCCTCCTCCTTATGACCAGCTGAGCCCTCCAGCTCGACACCTGTGGCAAGATGACGGTTGCGGGAGCACCCACACGGCAGATCAGGTTGTGGGGCCCGCCCCCATGCTAGAATCGTCGTGGCGGCGTGCTGCCAGCGTCCATCCACTCTTCCCAAGAGGAGTTCGCCATGGCCTCGGAAGAGAAGGTCGGAACC
>JBHICL010000302.1:0-4469 GCA_046759605.1 Alphaproteobacteria bacterium
TGCAACGCGTTCCGGTCAAGCAGGCTCAGGTGGCCGCGCTGCGACACCGCCGCGACGATCGCGCGACCACCGTCGTCTCCATCGGCAGTCACGGTTTCTCGGTGCTGGAGCAGCGGGACAGTGGGGCCGAGGTCTTCCGCGAGAACTCCCGTTGCTCCCAGGGGACCGGCAACTTCCTGCGTCAGCTGGTCGGACGCTTCGACCTCGGCATCGAGGAGGCCAGCGCCCTGGTCGTGGACGAGGATGAGCCCGCGCCGCTCTCCGGTCGCTGTCCGGTGATCCTCAAGACCGACATGACCCATCTGGCCAACAGGGGCGAGAGCCGGTCGCGCATCCTGGCCGGCCTGTACGATGCGGTCTGTGAGAACGTGCAGGTGCTGATCAAGCCGCGTCTGAGTCCGCCCGAGGTCATGCTCATCGGCGGTGTCGCTCGCTCGCGCCGGATACGCGACAACTTCCGAGCCTTTCTCGAGCGGCACGGCATGCATCTGTTCGAGGTCCGCGAGGACGACGTTCTCTTCTTCGAAGCCATGGGGTGCGCACTGCTGGCGGCCGAACGTCCCGGCACGCTGCCGGCATTGGATGCGCTGTTGCAACCGAAGCAGGATCACAATCTCGAACCGGTGCCAGCGCTGTCCAACTACTTCGACGGCATCACGAGGATGACTCGGGAACCACGGGTGCCGACGGCCGCCGAGGCCAACGGAAAGCTGATCCTCGGCTTCGACATCGGATCTACGGGGTCCAAGATCGTCGCCCTGGAGTGCGAGACCTGCGACGTCGCCTGGGAGGACTACGTCAGCACCAACGGGCAGCCCGTGGTGGCGGCCCAGGCTCTGATGGCCAGGTTTGCCGCGAGCGCAGCGGGGGCCCGGCCGGTTGTCGCTTTCGGAGCCACCGGCAGCGGCCGGGAGGTCGCCGGCTCCCTGCTGGCGACCTGCTACGGCGGCGACAGCGTGTACATCCTCAACGAGATCGTTGCCCACGCCGAGGGCGCGCTGCACTACGACCGGCGCGTGGACACGATCTTCGAGATCGGCGGGCAGGACGCCAAGTACGCCCGCCTGGCCCATGGCCGTGTCGTCGATGCAGCCATGAACGAGGCCTGTAGCGCCGGCACCGGCTCCTTCATCGAAGAGCAGGGAAAGAAGTTCTCGTCCATCGAAGACGTCGTCCAACTGGGCGAGGAGGCGCTGCAGGCCGATTGCGGCGTCTCCCTGGGCCAGCACTGCTCCGTCTTCATGGCCGAAGTGATAGACGAGGCCGTCGCGGCCGGCGTGGCGCAGAACTCGATCGTCGCCGGCATCTATGACTCGGTCATCCAGAACTACCTGAATCGGGTAAAGGGCTGCCGATCGGTCGGCGAGGTGGTGTTCTGCCAGGGCATGCCGTTCGAATCCGACGCCCTGGCGGCCGCGGTCGCTCGGCAGACCGGTGCAAAGGTCATCATCCCGCCGAGCCCGGGAACCGTCGGGGCCCTGGGCATCGCACTGCTCGCGCGCAAGGCCGTGGCCTGGGACAGCCTGGCCGTCCAGGATCCGCAGCGCTTCCTGGACGCAAAGGTGACGTGCAAGGATACCTTCATCTGCAAGTCGAAAAAGTTTTGCGGCGGCGCCGGCAACCGTTGCCGCATCGACCGCATCACCACCGTTGTCGACGCGAGCGAGCAGCGCTTCACCTGGGGCGGCGGCTGCTCGCTCTGGGACCGCGGCACCGGCCGCGTCAAGCTGCCCGATCTGGCCCCCGATCCGTTCCGAGCGCGCGAGGAGCTGGTGCAGGAGCTGGTCGCGAACCTGGCGCCACGGGGCGATGGTCCCCGGGTGGCCGTGAGCGACGAGTTCATGTTGAAGGGACTGTTCCCGTTCTTCGCCACCTTCCTCCATGAAATGGGCTTCGAGCTGGCCATCGGCGGCAGGGCCGGTCAACAGACCCTGAAGCGCGGCATCGAGGAAGCGAACGTGCCGTTCTGCGCGCCGATGCAGCTGTACCACGGGCTGGTCGCAGACATGGCCGAGGCAGCGCCGGACTACATCTTCGTGCCCATGATACGGGAGGTGCCGCGAGTGGACGGCGAAAGCCACTCGGTGGTCTGCCCCATCGCCCAGGCCAGCCCCGACGTCCTGCGTTGGATGCTGGGCGATTGCGATCGCGATCGCGCCAAGCTTGTCTCGCCGGTCGTGGATATCGGCAAGGGGCGGCTCGACTCGCTGACCTTCATCGATAGCTGCCGCGAGGTGGCGCAGGCGTTCGGCGTGAAGAACGGCGCCTGGCGCGGCGCCTTCGAGCGCGCGCGTTCCGTGCAGCTGGATTTCGAGGCGCGCTGCAACGAACTGGGACGACAGGCGCTGCGCTTCGCCGAGGTGCACGGCGTCGTTCCCGTGGTCGTGCTCGGACGCCCCTACACGATCTACAACAAGGTCCTCAACTCGAACGTCCCGGCGATCCTGCGCGAGCTCGGGGCGCTGGCGATTCCCGTGGACTGCTACCCGATTTCCGCGGACACACCTCTGCTCGATGGCGTGTATTGGGGCTATAGCCAGCGCAACCTGCGCGCCGCCTGGCAGTCCCGCCGCGCCCCGGGCGTCTACACCTTGTGGTGCAGCAACTACTCCTGCGGGCCGGACAGCTTCAATCTGCATTTCTACGGCGACCTGATGTCGGGAAAACCCTATGCGGTCATCGAGACCGACGGCCATTCGGGAGACGCCGGCACCAAGACTCGCGTGGAGGCGTTCCTGCATTGCGTCGCCGAGGACCTTGCAGCCGACGCGCGGCCCGAATCACCGACCTACATTCAGCCCGACCGGATATCCATGACCGAAATCGCCGAGCGCGGCGAACGCGTGTTGATCCCGCGCATGGGTCCGAACGCGGAGGCACTGGCCGCCGTTTTTCGCGGAGCTGGAATGGCCGCAGAAGTGTTGCCCATGGCCGACCGGGAGGCCATGCGCCTTGGGCGCCGACATACCTCCGGGAAGGAATGCGTGCCGATGTGCATCACCCTCGGCAGCCTGCTGCAGCGCCTGGAGAAAGAGCGGGACAGCGACGGGCGCTTCGCCTTCCTGATGGCGCGAACCAGCGGTCCCTGCCGATTCGGCTGCTACAGCATGCTGGACAAGGCGATACTTCGCCGCCTCGGCTGGGCCGACCGCGTCCGGATCTGGTCGCCCAGCGATGATGATTGCTATGCGGGATTGCCCCCGATTGAATCGGCACTATGCGCCATCGGAATCACCGGCATCGATATTCTCCGTGAGGCCCTGTACGACGTTCGGCCGCGCGA
The DNA here is from genome assembly GCA_046759605.1 of Alphaproteobacteria bacterium. GTDB lineage: Bacteria > Pseudomonadota > Alphaproteobacteria > UBA6615 > UBA6615 > JBHICL01. Next base: position 3,284 of record JBHICL010000302.1, read on the forward strand.
ATCCAGGCGCGGCGTGGCTCAATCGACATACGAGCATTACGAACGGGCCCTGTTGCGCCACATCGAATCGGTGGACCAATCCCGCGTGACGATGGCTTCGATCCTCTGGGAGGCATACACGGGCCGGCTGTTTGGTTGCGCTGAGATCATCAAGGAGGCGGCCCGCGAATTCGCCAGGATCAGGACCGCGACCGAGGTGCCCACCGTAATGGTGGTCGGAGAGATCTACGTACGCGCCGACCCCTTCGCGAACGACTTCGTCATCGACAAGCTCGAGCGTCGTGGCCTGAGGGTGCGCTTCGCGCCGCTCATGGAGTGGTTCGAGTATGGCAACCACTTCAGCCGGACCGTTGGCCTTACCAACGGCATCGGCGGCCAACTGAGCAGGCTGATCCAGCTGCGGATCCAGAACCACGCCTACCAGGTTGCGGCGCGCGAGCTCGGATGGCCGGCGCGCACCCGCGTGCCGGAATCCCTCAAGGCCGCGGCGCCCTATATCCGCGAGGACCTGATCGGTGAGGCGGTGCTGACCGTCGGGGGACCCGTGCACGAGTGGCGTCACGCCCTTATCGACGGCGTGGTCAGTGTCGGCCCCCTGGATTGCATGCCCACCAAGATCGCCGAGGCCCAGTTTTTCCATGTCCGGGAGCGGGAGGGACTCCCGTCGCTGACGATCCCCTACAATGGCGATCCGGTGGATCCCGAGGTCATCGACAATTTCGCCTTCGAGATACATCGACGCTTCTGCAGGAAGCAGCGCCAAATGGCCTGACTGTTCTCTCTAAACCGATCCAGAAGAGCGCGGTAAGAACATTCGCCCGGTCATGGGTGTTCTCGTGCTCTTCGAATCATGCGCCCAAGTAGAGTCGAGGAGGGGCGCGGTGGCGGTAGGCTTCCGGTGGCGATGGCCGGCGCTTTCGCGGCGGCGCCTCAGTCCGGCTTGCCGTGGCCCCGTTTCCCCTCCCCGCTCATCGAACCGGACGTGCGGATTTCCCGCATCCGGCTCTCCGACTGGCTTCACCTCAAGGCACACGGTGGACGGCCAATTTGGGCTGGTGTCTCGCGACGACACCGTGGCACGTGACCAACCTTCGCCTTGCGGCAGAGCTCCCTCGGAAGCCTCCGGATACGTTCTGGTGTTGCCAGGCTCATCGCCAATCACCGATCCTCGGCTCCTTCGAAAGCG
>JBHICL010000303.1:0-4468 GCA_046759605.1 Alphaproteobacteria bacterium
GGGGAGGAGGTCAACAATGGCGACCATTCGTCTCACGATGGCGCAAGCCCTGGTAAAGTACCTGACCGCCCAGCGGACCGTCATCGACGGCGAGGAGCGGCCGCTGTTCGCCGGTGTTTTCGCCATATTCGGCCACGGGAACGTAACCTGTCTCGGCGAGGCGCTGGAGAGCGTTCGCGACGAGCTTCCGACCTGGAGAGGCCAGAACGAGCAGTCCATGGCGCTCGCGGGGGTCGCCTATGCCAAAGCGAAACGCCGCCGCCAGATCATGGTCGCCACGAGCTCGATCGGTCCCGGCGCCACCAACATGATCACCGCCGCCGGCGTGGCCCATTCCAACAGGCTGCCGATCCTTCTGCTCTCGGGCGACACCTTCGCGAACCGCGTGCCCGACCCGGTCCTCCAGCAGGTCGAGCACTTCAACAACCCGACCATCACCGTCAACGATGCGTTCAAGGCGGTGACGCGCTACTGGGACCGGATCACCCGGCCGGAGCAGATCATCTCGTCCCTGCCGCAGGCGGTGGCGACCATGCTGGACCCCGCCGACTGCGGGCCGGCGTTCCTGGCGCTGAGCCAGGACGTGCAGGCCATCGCGTTCGACTATCCCGAAGAGCTCTTCGAGAAACGCGTGCACCGCGCGCGGCGGCCCCGACCGGACACCGAGGACCTCGTGGCGGCGGCGGAGGCGTTGCGGCGGGCCGAGAAACCGCTGGTCATCGCCGGCGGCGGCGTCCACTACGCGCTGGCCACGGCGGAGCTGGCGTCGTTCGCGGAACAACACAACATGCCCGTCGTCGAGACCATCGCGGGACGCGCGGCGATGGCGTGGGACCATCCCAACAACGCCGGGCCTCTGGGGGTCATCGGCAGCGCTTCCGCGAACGCCCTGGCGGCCGAGGCCGACGTGGTCCTCGCCGTCGGCACCCGGCTCCAGGACTTCACCACGGGTTCCTGGACCGTGTTCCAGAACCCCGACGTGCGGCTGATCTCGCTCAACGCCGCCCGCTTCGACGCGACCAAGCACCGGGCGCTCTCGGTGGTGGGCGACGCGCAGGTGGGGTTGACCGAGTTGAGCGCCGGCCTGGGCGACTATCGGGCTCCGGGCTCCTGGCTCGAGCGCGCGTCCCGGGAGTATGCCGCATGGAACGAGACGGTCGATGCCGCCTCGGGGCCCACGAACGTGGAGCTGCCGTCCTACGCGCATGTCGTGGGCGCCATCAATCGCTCCTGCGATCCCACCGACCTCGCGCTTACGGCGGCGGGCGGGCTCCCCGGCGAGCTGACCAAGAACTGGCGGCCCAAATCGGTCGGCAGCTTCGACTGCGAATTCGGCTTCAGCTGCATGGGCTATGAGATCGCCGGCGGTTACGGCGCGCGCATGGCCGACCCCGATCGCGACGTGATCGTGTTCACGGGCGACGGCTCGTACCTGATGATGAACTCCGACATCTACAGCTCAGTGCTCACCGGCCACAAGCTGATCATCGTCGTCTGCGACAATGGCGGTTTCGCCGTCATCAACCGCCTGCAGGAGTTCAAGGGCGGGGCGTCGTTCAACAACCTGTTCGAGCACAGCCGGGTCGAGAACATGGTCGAGGTCGACTTTGCCAAGCACGCTGAGAGCATGGGCGCCATTGCCGAGACCGTTCAGGGCATCGGCGAGCTGGAGCAGGCCTTCGCACGCGCCAAGAAGGCGGACCGCACCTACGTCATCGTCATCAAGACGCATCCCTACGAGTGGACGCCAGGCGACGCTTGGTGGGACGTGGGCGTGCCGGAGGTCAGCGAACGCGAGGCCGTTCGCAAGGCGCGGGCGGACCACGAGGAGGGACAGCGCAGGCAACGCGTGGGAGTGTGAGCCATGGCGGTCAGACTGGGTGTGGCGCCGATCGCCTGGTCGAACAGCGACCTGCCCGAGCTCGGCGGCGACACGCCTCTCGAGGTCTGCCTCAGGGAGAGCCGCGAGGCGGGCTACACGGGCACCGAAACCGGTGTCAAGTTCCCCCTGGACCCCGATGAGCTGGGGCCGATTCTCGACGCGCACGACCTCAGGCTCGTCTCCGGCTGGTTCTCCGGGTGCCTGCTCGACGTTTCGGTGGACGAGGAGAAGCGGCGGCTCGAGACCCAGCTCGCCTGCTTCGCCGCTTTGGGCGCGCCCGTCATGGTCTACGCCGAGACCTCCGGTTCGGTGCAAGCCGACCGCTCGACGCCGGTGAGCCGGAGGCCGACCCTCGCACGCGAGGATTTCCCGGAGTACGGGCGGAAGCTTACCGAGATCGCGGAGCATATGAAGCACCGCGGCGTGCCCATGGCCTATCACCCCCACATGGGAACCATCGTCGAGCAGGACGAGGAGATCGAGCTGCTGATGGACAGTACCGGTCCCGCCGTGGGCCTCCTCGTGGATACCGGCCATGTGACCTACGCGGGCGGGGATCCCCTGGCGGTGGTTCGCCGCCACGGCGCCCGTCTCAATCACGTGCACTGCAAGGACGTGCGCGCCGATGTCCTGGAACGGGCCAAGGCAGGGAACCTGAGCTTCCTCGACGCGGTGGTCGAAGGCGTTTTCACCGTGCCCGGCGACGGCTGCGTGGACTTCGCCGCGTTCGCCCGCGGCCTGGCGGAGGTGGACTACGAAGGGTGGATCGTCGTCGAGGCCGAGCAGGACCCGGCCAAGGCGCCGCCGCTCGCGTATGCGAAGATGGGCCACGCCAACCTGTCGAAAGCGCTGGCGGACGCCGGGTTCGAGATCGTGCGCTAGCACCGAGGTGTCGCCAGAACGGGAGGTGGAGACGGAGGGCGTGGTCGAGCAACGCGGAAACCCGTGCGAGCGTCGCGCGTGCTAAACTGGTCGCCGCACGGACAATCTCGAGGAAGACGCAGATGAGCGACGGACCGTCCACACTCAGATTGCACGAGAAGGACAATGTCGTCGTGGCGGTGCGCGATCTCGCGCCCGGCGCATCGCTCGGAGAGGGCAACCTGTTCGCGCGGGAGAACGTTCCCCGTGGACACAAGGTCGCGACCGCGCCGGCGGGCGAGGGGGATCCGATCCGCAAGTACAACCAGATCATCGGTTTCGCCTCGACCGGCGTCACGCCGGGCGAGCACGTTCACACCCATAACCTCGAATTCCGTCCTTTCGAGCGCGACCACGCGTTCGGCGTGGATGCCCGGCCCACGGACTACGTTCCCGAAGACGAGCTCGCGACATTCGACGGCATCATCCGCCCCGACGGCCGGATCGCCACGCGCAACTTCATCGGCGTGCTGACGAGCGTGAACTGCTCCGCCACCGTGGCGCGCTATGTGAGCGACCGCTTCCGCATCCCGGGGGCGCTCGACGACTACCCCAACGTCGACGGTGTCGTGGCACTGACCCACGGCAGCGGCTGCGGCATGGCCAGCGAAGGCGAAGGCATGGACCACCTGCGCCGCACGCTCGCGGGCTACGCCCGGCATCCGAACTTCGCCGGCGTCGTCCTCATCGGCCTCGGCTGCGAGGCCAACCAGATCCCCCGTCTCATGGAGGTGGAGGAGCTCTACGAGAGCGATCTGCTGCACACACTGGTGATGCAGGAGGAGGGCGGCACCAGCGCCACGGTGCGCGAGGGCATCGAGCGGGTGACCTCCATGCTGCCGAGGGCGAATGAGGTGACACGCCAGCCGGTGCCGGCCAGCCACCTCAGTCTCTCCCTCCAATGCGGCGGCTCGGACGGCTATTCCGGCATCACGGCGAACCCCGCGCTCGGCGCGGCAGCCGACATCCTGGTCCGGCACGGCGGCACGGCCGTTCTCTCGGAGACGCCGGAGATCTACGGGGCGGAGCACCTCCTCACGGGGCGCGCGGTCAGCGGCGAGGTGGCCCGGAAGCTGCTCGATCTCATCGCCTGGTGGGAGAACTACACCGCCGCCAACGACGGCTCGATGGACAACAACCCCTCGCCCGGCAACAAGGAAGGGGGGCTCACCACGATCCTCGAGAAGTCACTGGGGGCCGCCGCCAAGGGTGGCACCACGAATCTCGTCGATGTCTATCGATACGCCGAGCCGCTGACGCGAAAGGGCTTCGTGTTCATGGACAGCCCCGGCTACGACCCGGCGTCGGTGACGGGGCAGGTGGCGTCGGGGTGCAATATCGTCTGCTTCACCACCGGGCGCGGCTCCTGCTTCGGCGCGCGGCCGGCGCCGAGCCTCAAGCTGGCGACCAACACGCCCATGTATGAACGCATGGTCGAGGATATGGACATCAATTGCGGCGAAATCGTCGACGGCAAGGCGACGGTCGCCGAAATGGGGCAGCGCATCTTCGATCTGATGCTCGAGACCGCGTCGGGAAAACAGACCAAGAGCGAGCTGCTCGGCTACGGCGAGGACGAGTTCACCCCCTGGACCCCAGGCGCCGTCATGTAGGTGCGAGCACCACCGCATCGCCTGTGAGGGCGTACCGGTTACGACCATCGAG
>JBHICL010000304.1:0-4449 GCA_046759605.1 Alphaproteobacteria bacterium
ATGGCGCTTGGAGATGGTAATGGAACTGGCGCAAATCCGCCGGTCTGCGCTTGCGCCCCCACTTCCCAGGCGGGGGTCATGGGATGGCCGTACTTCGCCGGCATGTCGCGCCACCAGCAGCCTGTCTCGAGCACGCACAACATGCCATTGACGGTGCGCCGATCACCCGGACGCGGCCATCCCACGACACCCCACCCGGCAGCAACCGGTTGAACATATTTGGAAAAAGTAAAGAAGTTTCACGCATGGCGGGTTTTTCGCTTGCGGTATGGACAAGCGAGAATTCCTTGCGCTATCAACGAACATGGCGGCGTGTTAGTGTGCTTATTCACCGTCTCGCGAACAAGGTGGTGTTACGGGAAGCCCCTATGCGGACTTTCCCGGAGAGGCCACCCTTGGCTTGGGAAATCCTCGTGGCCGCATACGCTGGTATTACAGCCCCGACTTCGCCGAAACCTAGCCCCGAGACATAACACCTTATGAAATCAAGTCTGACTATGATGTCAAATCTCAACTATTACAGTTGGTGGTTAACCGAAACTAGGCCGATCCAGCGTGGTTAGGATACTTTTAACTATAGCCTTGGCGGTCACGCCTGTTACCTGGTTGGTAACCTATCACTTTGGTATACGGGCGGTGGCCTATCTTGCTTTCATACCAATCTTTATGCTCGCGATGCACCGCAGCCAGCCTGTCACTTTGCACAAGATTGACTTCGCCGTGTTCGCCATGATTTCTCTGGTCTTCGCCTGGATGAGCATCGGGGGCCTCATGGCTATGAGCCTCCCCCAACCGGTGCCCTTCACCCAACAGGTCAAAACCGTAGTGTGGTACATGGCGACCTTCCTTAGCTATGTGGCCGTGCGGTTCCTGCCCATGACGCTCAAGGACATGCGCTTTACGTTCGCCGCTTTTGTCCTCCTGTTGCTGCTTTCGGTCCCGGTCGTTTATCTCCAGCAAATGGGCCTGATGGGTCAATTCTATTTCTCGGAGGAATTGGACTTCGCAAAGGCCTACCGATTCAGGGACGTGTTCGACATCATTCGCTCGCGCAACACCGGCTTCTTCGGCAATCCCCACGAGTCAGGCGCGGCTCAGTTGGCGTTGTGCCTCGCCCTATTCGCTATCGCCCGCGAGGTCAGGACGCGTGCGCTCCTGATGGTGTTCTACTTCGTCCTCCTGATGTCCCTGGGAGCGATATTCCTGACGGGATCACGCTCCAGCTTTATTTTATTCCCGTTGACGATCCTGACATATCTGGTTGTCTTCGAGATTGGCTGGGGCACGATTGTCAGAAAGGTGAAAGCCCGGCCCTCCGCGGTGTTAAGAGTTGCGGGACTCATGATGTTCGCCGCAGCCATCATCCTCGTGGTCATGAAGTCCGAACTGCGCGCCCTTTTCGAGAAATCCATGTTTATGGCGAGTGGCCTGTCCTTCATCGCAATGGAAGACCGGGTCAGCACCCAAGTGGACAGCCTCTCTTATCTACTGCTCACCGATCCCATCCGCAGCCTCTTCGGATGGGGAATGGGCACCGGCGGCCTAGGCGCGATAACCGGCATCCAGCTGCTGCCTGTGAACACCGTCGACTTGTACATCGTGGGACTGGTGTCCAATATGGGTCTGCTCGGCGCCGGCGCCTTCATGCTCCTGTTCGCTTACCTGACACTTTCCGCCAACAAGATCTACCGGAACATCTCACTCCTCGAGGCAGGCGTGGCGGCGCCCGGCATGCGCATCATTAGCCTGTTTACGGTCCTCGCCCTTATTGGCGGCTTCCTGTCTACGTTCATGGCCGGGCAGATGAATCTCAAGAACTATACGGTTATCACTTTCCTGTGCCTTGGGATGGTGGCCAACCATTACGCCCGCTTGCTTCTGCGTGTCCGATCCGTGCGAGCGGCTGGCGAGCCGGCGGTGGCGGGGCGGGCAGACAAACGCTGACATGACGCGGCGGCTCGTGCTGCTCGATTTCGGCCTGATCGACCGCTCGGGCCACGCTTGCGAATATGACGGCAATGTGACCGAGGCCTTCCTCGGACGGGGTTGGGAATGCGTCGTCTATGCCCACCGAGCCTGTCGCCTGCCAACGGTGGGGCGGGTCCAGGTTCGGCCGTGGTTCCACTACGCTCCCACCGATCCGATCGTGGGCCTCAGACCACTCCGGCCGATTGCCAAGTTGCTCCTTCATGCCGTCCGCACCGGTGCGGAGCTCGAGCGGGCCGTCGCCGCCGAGGACGGCCCGGAAACGGTTTTCTTCGTCCAGCACGCGGAACAGTATCAGATCCCGCCCCTTTACCGCGCCCTGCGCAAACGACAAGGCGCACTCGTACTCATGTTGCGAGCGACGTCGCTCCGGCTCACGCGCGGTGGTCCCCGGCCAACCTTCCGGACGTGGCTATACCGGCTTTTCCTGCCCCGGCTCGCCAGGCTCGGCGCCCGCCTCGTCCTTGTCACCGACAGCGAGCACCTGCGGCGTGAGTACGCTGGCATCACCGCTCACCCCGTCCACTTGCTGCCGCTCCCAAACCCGCCGACAGTACGCAAAGCCCGGCGCCGCAATCCGGGGCCGCTGCGGATCGTCTCCGTGGGCCGTGCCTCTTTCGAGAAAGGCATCCAATTCCTACCCGGGATCATGAGGGCGGTGCGCCGAGCCGGTGTCGCGTCGGTCTTCAGCATCCACGCATACACCCACCCGAGCGAGGACCCAACCGCCTACGAGCCCGTCCGCGCCGCCATCCGCGCCGGGATGGCCGAGGGTGATCACCTGATCGAGGCAGCGCTGGCGAGTGAGCAATACCGCCGCGAGCTAGAATCGGCCGACGTGGCTCTCTTGCTCTTTGAGCCCAACCGCTATCGCCACCAGACCTCGGGCGTGCTCATTGATGTTTTGGCGGCGGGGTGCTTCCCCGTCGTCAGCAAGGGCACCTGGCTCGCTGACATGGTGCGCGAGGCGGGCTACGGTGCAGTGGTGCCAATCGACGGGAGCACGGACGTGGCGGTGGCGGCAATCCTCGAGGCCGGCCTGCCGGACACGATCTCGCCCGGCGTGGCCCGGCTTCTCGCGTTCCACTCTCGGGACAGATTCTTCGAACTGTTCACCCAGGCCATAGACGCGGGGCCGTCGGCCCCAGCGGTTTGATCAGCGGCGGCTGAACACGGTGTCGGCGAAGCGCCGGGCCACTTCGGGCCCCGCCACGCCGGAAACCGGGACGCCGCGCCAGGCGGCGGCCGCGCGTGCCAATGCGGCGCGCTGGGCATGGGCTTGGGCTATGCCGGCGGCGACGCCATCCTCCGTAACCGTCGGCAGCACCCGAACCGGACGGCAGCCGGCCAGGTACTCAAGCACTCCCAGGTGGGGTCCGGCCAGCACCGGTCGACCCCGCCACAGCGCCTCCAGGACCGTTAGGCAAAAGGATTCGAACAGGCTGGGCACGGCCAGCAGGTGGATCTCCTCGTAAAAGCGCGTGCGTGTCGCGCCGGAAATCTGGCCGAGGAAGTCGACGCGATGGCCATGGGGATGCAGCTCGCTATACCGCCGTACGTCCTTAAGATAGCCTTCGGCGCCTCGCACGGCGGTGCCGCCGACGAGCAGCCGGGCGTCGTTTCCCGGCTCAGACTCGACCCACTTGAGAAAGCCGCGCACCAGCTCGGCAAGCCCCTTGCGCGGCACAATCTGAGCGAGGAAGCCGACCCGGAACGGCGCCGCCCCTTCGGCCCGCGTCCCGCTGCCGTCGAGGCGCTCCCCCACGAAGGGCTCGGGCAGAACCGTCGACTTCCCATGCACTATGAAGGACGGCAGAAGGCTCGCGCGCCGCTCCAGCGCCGAGGTGAACAGGAGGCGGTCGGCCAGCGCCGCGAGCCATATCTCCACCAGGACCAGGTACGCGACCTTCCTGAGGTCACGCAGGCCGGGGAACTCGACCCGACACAGCTGCCCCTTGGGCGCGTAGACCACCGGCAGACCTTTCCGCTTGGCCGCGAGCGCCAGGGGCACGGCGCGCGCGTTCCACGCCCCCACCACGCACACCGCGTTATAGGCGGCGAGAGGGCGCTGCAAACCCGCGGCGGCCGGCGCGTCTCGGTCTGGCAAGGTCTCAAGCACGCCGACATTCTCGTAGGACCCGTGATCGGCCAGCACATCCGTGACGGCGTCGTGAGCGAGCAAGCTGTGTGCGAGCAGGCGCACGGCCTCCGGCGCCCCGCCGTAACCGGAGGAAAAGTACTTGCTGACGACGAGGAGACGACGGCTCACAGACGAGGCGGCTTTAGCTGGTTCAAACAGCGGGCCTTCTTTACCACACCCTAGAGCGCTATCCGACCAAATTGAATCAATTTGATGGCGGCAAATCGGTTTTCCGGGCAGGCGCGGCGTGAAGCGCGATGCCTGAGCATCGGGCGAGCGTCGCAACGCACCCGGGGAGCCGATGTGCCCCACCGCGGGCCGGG
>JBHICL010000305.1:0-4423 GCA_046759605.1 Alphaproteobacteria bacterium
TACAACTTGCTCCAAAGCGGGCTTGCGACCAGGCTGCGCGACCGAACGATCGCGCACCTGGAGGCGCTGAACCCCCAGGTCATCGCGACCGGCAACATCGGCTGCATGGTACAGCTCGCCGCAGGAACCGGCATTCCCGTCGTACACACCGTCTCCCTCTTGGACTGGGCGTCCGGCGGACCCAGGCCCGAAGCCCTGACGGCATGAGAAACAAAAAACAAGTGCGTCTACACTAAAAATTAAGACAAGTCCTGTTACTTGGGCTGGCGCCTGGAGCCGCGGCCTGGCGGTGGTCGATCGACCAGCCGGTAAACGAACTTGAGCCCTGACCAGGTTTCGTCGACAGCACACACCTTCACGTCGACCATGCCGCGCTCCAGGCCAATCTCCCGCACCACGTTCCCGTCCAAGTCGCTCTCGACCCTGGCCGCCTTCTTGGGCCACGCGATCCACAAAGCGCCGTCGTCCTTGATCTTCTTCTTGAGGACGGAGAACCGCCTCTTGAGACGACGAGATTCCACGAAAAATGCAAGCATGACGTCGGCCTTCGGGCCAACCGGGGTTGACCGCACCCGCACGCCCACCGGGAGCGGCTCCTGGCTCTCCGGCCAGCCGGCGCCCCACGCGTCGGGCGCCCCGTCGAGACGCAGAAGGCAGCCTTCCTTGATGCCGAGCTTCCTCGGCAACGGTGTGCCCGAGTAGCCGGCCATCCTATGCTCCCTCGAGGCCTGCCGCCGCACGACCGACCATGTCGACAGCCCGGGCCCACACCTTTTTCTTCCATTCCGGCTCGTCGGGGTAGAACGCGCGGCGTATGTCCGCCTTGATCCGCTTCCCGAGCTCGCTCTCGAGATCACCGCGCGCATGTAGCCAAGCGTCGGCCCGCAACGCGTCGAGCACGTCCGAGATCGGCAAAGTCCCGTATTCGAGCGCGATCCCGGTCCATTGGACCCGGCTTACAGTCCGTTCCACTCCGCTGCCGAGATCGCCGGTGACCGTGGGCGAGGTGGAGGTGCCTCCTTCCGGGCTCGTCACGTCCTCACCGTACCAGGCGCGCGCGCGTGCGTGGCCCGAGGTGTGGGGCGCCTGGACCGAAATCGGCTCTCCGTACGCGTACGGTCCAAGGCCTGTATGGATGTCGATGAGAGCGGCCGCCGAAACGCCGTCGAGCTGGGATGTCACGATCCGCTCGAGGGTCCGCCGGGACCAGCTGGTCCGCGTGCCGCCGAAGAACACGCCGTCGGAGTGGCGGTATTGTCCCGAGGAAATAGCGGTCTGCAGCCCCAGAAGGCCGTGCTCGGCGGCATAGGCATCGAGGACGCGCTGCGAGGCGGCCAGGCTCTCTTCGTCCCAATTACGTGGCACCAGGGCCTCGGCGAGCTGCTCGTAGCCCAGGTTCTCAGGGTATTGGCCTGCCTCGTGGTCGACGAAGTTGCGGTTGAGGTCGACATTGTCCTCCGTGACCCGACGCAACCAGGCGAAACCGTAAGGGTTGATGGCGTGGATCAACAGAAGCGCGACGCGGTCGGGACTAATCTCGGGAGTGCGCATGAGACCCACCTGCACCCCCGATCCGCAAAATCCTTCGACGCCATGCGTCGCCGAGACGACCAGTATGGCCTGTCGCGCGTCCTCGGGCCCGAGGCGCGCCACGTCACAAAAGAGCCCCTCTCCGGACGGCCCCTTGGCGGGGTGACGATACGACGTAAGCTCGGCGCCCGCCGCACGGCCGGCCTCCAGGAACTTCTCGCGTGCCTGGGCATAAGTGGTTGAGAAGTGATCGGACACCCCGGTGCTCAGCATTTCGTGATCCCGTGTGAACGAAATTACCGACGATATGCAGAACGGTCGCTTGGCGACCTAGCCCCAATGGACCATACTCTCACACATGCGCGCAATTCTCCTCTCCCTGGCGATCGCGTTCCTGCTGCCCGCCGTCGCCGCCGCCGATCAGGACGACCCGCGGCTGGACCGTCTGTTCGCCGTATTGCAGACGACCGAAGACACGCGCGAGGCTTCTGTCGCCGAGCAGATGATCTGGACGATCTGGATCCACAGCGACGACGAGAGAGTTACCGACATCATGCGGCGCGGCATCAGGGCGATGGGCCAGCAACGCTACGGTCACGCCCTCGAGCTGTTCGACGAGCTGGTCGGGCAGGCGCCCGAGTTTGCCGAAGCCTGGAACAAGCGGGCCACGGTGCATTACCTGCTCGGCAACTTGGAAGAATCGATTGCGGACGTCGAGCGAACGCTGGCGCTCGAGCCCAGGCATTTCGGCGCCCTGAGCGGCCTTGGCCAGATACATCTGTTGCGCGACGAACAGGAGGCGGCGTTGTTCGCGTTCGAGCGCGCGCTCGAGGTCCACCCGCACCTCAGCGGGGCCCGCACCATGTCGAAGATGTTGGGCGAGCGCTTGCGGGGAAGGAACCTCTAGTCCGCATCAATACTCCGTGAAGCGGTTGTCCCAAGGGGACACGGTGCTAATGTACGGCGGAAGCGCAGGAGCAACCGGAGAAGTCTCTTATGTTCGTTAAGATCAGGCGCGGCTGGGAGTTGCCGGAGCGGGAGGCGACGCCCGAGCACATATTCCATCAACGCAGGCAGCTGTCGAAGGCCCTAGCCGCGGGTCCGATGCTGCTCGCCGCGGCGCCGCTCGTGAAGGCCGGGAAGGCCACGGCCGCCGAGTCGGACGATCCCACGGCAGACCTCTACCCGGCCGAGCGGAACGAGCGCTACGTCCTGGATCGGGCCATCACCGACGAAGGCATCGCAACCACCTTCAACAACTTCTTCGAGTTCGGCTCGCACAAGCGCATCCACAAGGGAGCGCAGAGGCTGCCGATCCGCCCGTGGACGATGTTGATCGACGGGATGGTGGAGAAGGAGCGCGAGTTCGACTTCGACGACCTCGTGCGGATGTTCCCGCTGGAAGAGCGGTTGTACCGGCTGCGCTGCGTCGAGGCCTGGGCGATCGCGGTGCCCTGGACCGGCTTCCCGATGAAGGCGCTGGTCGACTACGCGAGGCCCCTCGGCGGCGCCAAATACGTTCGCATGGAGACCCTCGCCGACAGCAGGTCCATGACCGGCCTGAGGCAGTTCTGGTACCCCTGGCCATACATCGAGGGCCTGACCATCGAGGAGGCGACCAACGAGCTCGCTTTCATGGTGACAGGCATCTACGGCAAGCCACTGCCGCCACAGAACGGCGCCCCCATCCGCCTGGCGGTGCCGTGGAAATATGGCTTCAAGTCGATCAAGTCGATCGTGCGGTTCACGTTCACCGACGAGCGGCCGACGACGTTCTGGGAAACGGTAGGGCCTTCGGAATACGGCTTCTGGGCCAACGTGAACCCCGAGGTGCCGCACCCGCGCTGGAGCCAGGCCGAGGAGCGCGTGCTGGGCGTGGACGAGAAGGTCCCGACGCAGCTCTTCAACGGCTATGCCGAGTTCGTGGCGGATCTCTACAGTGGCCTCGAGACCGAGCCCCTGTTCATGTGATCAGGCGCGTCACGGCGGTGAAAAAGGTAGGCCGGGCCCCATGGGGCCCGGCCAGTTTCTTGCACAGGAACATCGGGTGAGGCCATGACCGGCGCCTCGTCGGCGCGCGGAGGGAGGCCATGCCCATGTCCGGGGCTGCTGCTTCGCGCGGCATCCACCGATAGGATGACGCACGTCAGCCAGATGGTTGTAACTACAATATTGCGGGGCAGCCATGCAATTCGCGCATAGCTACCTTACTAAACCAGGGGCGGGTCCCGTCAGTAGTGCAGATCCGCATCGCCCCTTGCAGCCGACAGGGGCGGCCAAGAGTGCTTGGCTTCCTGGTCGATGAGCCTGCCACGAGGAGGCGTCCACAGTTGCGGGTCGTTGAGCCGCTTGGTGAGAAGGACAACTAGCGGGCATCTAGCCTCCTGGGTGCCGAAGTGCCTCCCGTAGAGTTGCGTGTGTACGGGCTTCCTGGAGGGGCACGCGCTTTAATATTTGCCCTCCGAGTTCGGTAATCCGGCCTATGAGCGTTTACGCCCCGAGATACTTCGGGAGCACCCTAGGAGCCAGGGCCGATAGTCGAGTAGCATCGGGTCTGGGGCAAGGGCGGCCTGTGGCGTGGTTGAAGGCATATGGCGGGTGCGTGGCCGCCACCAGGCGCGTGCTGAGCTTGCCTACACAGCGATGGCGACGTGTCGCATAGTCATTGACAGCCCTATCGCTTACTCGTAGACCGAGCGGCATGGCGAGGCGACACCAAGGCCCTCGGCATAACCTACCGCCGCGGGCAACGGTTGAAAATGCCGGTAAGAGTCCTGTCGCCATTTTGTCGTGCCCGTCCTGCAGAGCTAGGTGTCGGGTGCCCATTCCACTGATCGCCTTGCAGAATGAGTCGATGAAGGTTAGTTGCGGATACTGTGCCGCCATTCACGAC
>JBHICL010000306.1:0-4411 GCA_046759605.1 Alphaproteobacteria bacterium
CCGCGTCTCCTCTCGGCATCTATGGGTGACATCGCAGCCAAGACGCCACGATTTTCTCGTATGTCGAGCGCGCGTGCTCAGGGCAGTGGCGTGAGATGCGGGCTCACTCGTGGTCTGTCGGTCGTTCCGGCGTCACGCGAGGTGGGTCTTGCTTCGGCGACTTCCAGAAAGAATTTGCGCCCGAGGATACCTCCTACGGCACCCGGTTGGACGCCAGCACCAATTTCAAACACAAGGCACACGGCGGCGCGCTATGGACAAGTGACCTGGGACATGGGCTCGGGTTCCAGCGCACCCCCTAGCAGCGGGACGGCCAGGAACAATGCCTGAGGTCCAACTACTTAACCCATTGAAATATAAGATATGTGCATTACTTTATTTAATCGGCTGTTAACCCTTTTGTCGGTTATGCTAACGAATTGTTGCGACGCGTCGTCGTCGGGGCCTCCGCCGGCCAGCTCCACGGCCGGGGCGGCCCAGGAGGTAAAGATGCCTCTCCTCCCAAGGTCCACGCCGGGGTTGCTGGCGCTAGCCATGGTGGTGCTCTGGATGGCGCCGGCGGCGGTGGCGCATGCCGTCGAGCTGGCGCCCCACCGGGCCGTCTACGAGCTGCGCATGACGACGGTCGAGCCGAGCTCGGGCGTCGTCGGTGGACACGGCGCGATGAGCCTCGACTGGACACTGTCCTGCACAGGCTGGACGGTCAACCAGCGTCTTCGTCTCATGCTGCAGCCGGAGGCGGGCCCTCTCCTCGACACGGAGGTCAGCTTCTCCAGCTTCGAGAGCGGCGACGGATTGCGATACCGCTTCAGCTCGCGGACCATGCGCAATGGTCAGGTCGTCGACGAGTTTCGCGGCCGCGCGGAGCGCTCGGAGATCGGCGCTCCCGGGATCGCCAACTACAGCGTGCCCGAGGGCGCGGAGCAGGATTTGCCGGCAGGCACCGTCTTTCCGATGGAGCACACGCGCCTCCTCCTGGAGGCGGCCGAGCAGGGCGAGCGGAGGCTCTTCCGCCGGCTCTTCGATGGTCCGCGGCCAAGCGAGAGCCCGTTCGACGCCAACGCGCTGATCCTCGGAGGTCCGCACGCCGACGAGAGCGGCCCGGGCTCGGGGATGGGACCGATCACCGAACACCGGTGGTGGCCGATCCGCATCGCGTTCTTTCCCCGCAGCGCCGCGGAGGCCGAGCCTGACTTCGAGCTCGCGGCCCGGCTTCAGGACAATGGCGTCGTCCGCCAGTTCGTCTTCGATTATGGCGACTTCGAGATGACGGCGGACCTGGCGCGTATCGAGGAATTAGAGAGCCCCGACTGCGCCTCCTGAGCGCCTAGGCGCGCTGGCGCGTCGTAAAGCCGCGGCCCTTCACGATCGCTTCTCGGCCCAGCCTGGCTCGCACCGCATCCATGGCGGTCTCGACGCGCTTGCGTTTTCCGGCATCCGGATCCGCCAGGTCCGGCGGATCGGCCTCGGCCGCCGCGTGCAGCATCGAGGCGCCGATACCGATCAGGCGATAGGCGGTCCCGTCGGCGGCCCTGCGAAGCGGTGGCAGAGCCGTCTGGTAGAGCGTCTCGGCGAGCTGCGTCGGGGCAGCAAGCGTGTGGCTGCGTGTCAGTAGCCGGAAGCCCTTGGTCTTCAGCTTGAGAGTGACCGTGCGGCCCGACAACTCCTTGGCCTTGAGACGCTCGGACAGGCGTTCACAGAGCGGCCACAGGCGCCGGGCCAGCTCGTCGAAATCATTCACGTCGTCGAAGAACGTCGTTTCCGTCGAAAGGGTTTTCGCCGGCCACCGCGGCGTCACCCGGCGGTAATCCTCGCCCCTGGAAAACCGGTACAGGCGTTGTCCGATGCCGCCGTAGCGCTTGACGAGCGTCGCTTCGTCGTACTGCCGAAGCTGGCCGATGGTGGCTATGCCATCGGCCTTGAGGTGGCGGTGCAGCGCCTTGCCCACGCCCCACACACGATACACCGGCTGTTGGGCAAGGAGATCGAGGGTATCCTTCCTGCCGATCACGGTGAAGCCGCGCGGCTTGTCCATGTCGGACGCCAGCTTCGCCAGGAACTTGTTGTGGCTCAGCCCCACCGATGCGGTCACGCCGATGTCGCGCTCGATGCGCGTGATCAGCCTGACGAGGGTCTTCGCGGGGCTCGCGGCATGAAGACGCTCGGTGCCGGTGAGGTCTAGGAACGCCTCGTCGATGGACAGGGGCTCGACCAACGGCGTCGTCTCCTGCATGAGCCTCCTGACCTCGCCGCCCACGGCGGCGTATTTCGCCATGTCGGGTCGTATCACGATGGCGTCCGGGCAGGCCTCGAGGGCCTTGAACATGGGCATGGCGGAATGGATGCCCTTGATGCGGGCGACGTAGCAGGCGGCGGAGACGACTCCGCGCTTGCCGCCGCCGACGATGACGGGCTTGTCCCTCAGGGAGGGATCGTCCCGTTTTTCAACGCTGGCGTAAAAGGCGTCGCAGTCGATGTGCGCGATGCCGAGGGTGTGAAGCTCGGGATGCCGCAAGAGCCGCGGCGAGCCACACTCCGGGCAGCGGTCGACGGATGGGGTCACGTCGGCGGCGCAGCTTCGGCACAGCCCGGGCGTATGGGCACCGGGGGTCTCCTCAGAGCTCATCCGTCTTCGTCCATTTCCTCCTCGGTCCACAGCCACGCGGCGCCGCGAACGCCGCTCGAATCGCCATGCACCGCCGGGACGAGAGGCGTGTCCACGCGGTCGGAGAAAACGTACCTGTCCCAGATCCTGGGCACGTTCCGATAGAGGCGGCGGATGTTCGACATGCCGCCGCCCAGCACGATCACGTCCGGGTCGAGCACGTTGATGACGGACGAGAGCGCCCGCGCCATGCGGTCCTCGTAGCGCTCGAGCGATGCCTGCGCCACCGGGTCCCCGGCCTCCGCGCGGGCGACGACCTCCTCGGCCGTCAGCTCCTCGCCGCTCGCGGCCTTGTGGTCCCTGGCAAGACCGGGGCCGGAGATGAACGTCTCGATACAGCCGTTGAGCCCGCAATAGCAGGGCGGTCCCGGGCGTTCCTCCGCCGTCATGCGCGGCAGCTCGTTGTGTCCCCACTCGCCACCGACGGCATTCGGGCCAACGAGCTCGCGGCCCCGCACCACCACGCCGCCGCCGCAGCCCGTGCCCACGATCACGCCGAAGACGCAATAGGCGCCGGCCGCGGCCCCGTCAATGGCCTCGGAAATCGCAAAGCAGTTGGCATCGTTGGAGAGCCGGACGGGCCGATCCAGCGCGTGGCTCAAGTCCTTGTCGAACGGCCTGCCGATCAGCCAGGTCGAATTGGCGTTCTTCACGAGGCCGGACGCGGGCGAAATGGTGCCGGGGATGCCGACGCCCACGGTGCCGCGCCGGCCCGTCCGCGCCTCGATCCGCTTCACGAGCCCGCCAATGGCGTTGACGGTGCCGCGATAGTCATTCCGTGGCGTGTCTACGCGTTCGCGGAAGATCTCCTCACCGCCGTCGCCCAGAGCGATGGCCTCGATCTTGGTGCCGCCCACATCGACCCCGACCCGCATCGTTGTAGCCCCCTCGGTTATGCGGCCGCGGGAAAACTAGCACAATATCGTTGAGGGTTGCGGTCGTCGCCGACGTTGACGGGTCCGGCTAACCGGCCGCCGCCAGGGCGTCCTCGAAGCGCGACCAGAGGTCTTCGATGTTCTCGAGGCCAACCGAGACTCGAATGAGCCACCGTGAGACGCCGCAGGATTCGGCCCAGTCGAGCTCGCCGTAGTGGGCGAGGATCGTGTAGGGGCAGGCGAGTGTGTAGGCGGTGCCCAGGTTGGGACCTTTCGAGACCCTCAGGTTGTCGTAGACGACGGGAGCCCGGGTGGGGGCGTCTCGAACAAGGATCGACAAGAGACCGCCATAGCCGCCGTCGCGCCTGCGGACCTTGTCGTAACCGCCGCCTGGATCGAACTTGGGATAGTAGATCTGCTCGATCCTCGGATGCGCGCGCAACCGCTCCGAAAGGGCCTCTGCGTTCTTGTTGGTGCGGCGCATGCGATCGACGAAGTCGCGGGAGCGTTCTTCGAGGACGACCGCGTCCGACCACCACAACAGCTCCTCGTGCTCGCGGGCCAGTCGATCTCGGAGGCGCTCACCGTGGGGCGACCGCGGACTGACGAGCAGCGCGCCGCCGAGCACGTCTCCCCGGCCCGACATGTACTTGGTGAGGCTGACGGCGATCAGGTCGGCGTAAGGGGTTATCTCGACGTTGACCGGCGTGCCGGCCGTGTCGTCGACCACCACCAGGCCGTCCTGGGCTCGCGCCAGCTCGCTCAGGCTCGGGAGGTCGGCGCTGCGGAGAAGGGGGTTCGAGGGCAGCTCGGTCACGAAGCCGGACACACGCTCGCCGTCCAGTATCCTGGGCAGCCCGGCGGGCGGCGT
>JBHICL010000307.1:0-4393 GCA_046759605.1 Alphaproteobacteria bacterium
AGGCGATGTAGGTGCGCGAGCCCGTCGGCTCCACCAGCTCCACCGTGATCGGCAAAACCACCACGCCCTCGCTCACCTCACCCCGCGCCTTGCTCATGTGTTCCGGGCGAACGCCGAGGGTCACCCTGCGGCCCACCAGCTCCAAAAGCTGCGCCCTCCGTGCCGCCGGCAAGGCCAGGGCATCGCCGCCGCCGAGGCGCACCAAGAGGACGCCATTCTCCTCCGCCACCTCGCCGTCGAGGAAGTTCATGGCCGGCGAACCCAGGAACCGGGCGACGAAGCGCGTGGTCGGCCGCTCGTAAAGCTCCAGCGGCGAGCCCTCCTGCTCTATCTGGCCATTGTTCAACAGGACGATCCGGTCGGCGAGGGTCATTGCCTCGACCTGGTCGTGGGTGACGTAGACCGTGGTCTTTCCCATGGCCTGGTACAGCCGCTTGAGCTCTGTCCGCATGTCGTTGCGCAGCTGCGCGTCGAGGTTGCTCAAGGGCTCGTCCAGCAGGTAAAGCCGCGCGTCCCGCACCATGGCGCGACCCATGGCCACGCGCTGGCGCTCGCCGCCCGAGAGCTGGCGCGGCAGGCGATCGGTCAGGTGCGAGATGCCGAGACGCTCGGCCACTTCGTTCACGCGACGCTGGATCTCCGCCTCCGGGGTCTTGCGGATCCGCAGCCCGAACGAAATGTTCTCCGACACGTTCAGGTAGGGATACAGCGCATAGTTCTGAAACACCATGGCCACGTCGCGATGTTTCGGGGGCACATCATTGACCACCCGTCCCCCGATCTCCACGGTGCCTCGGTCCGCGCGCTCGAGCCCCGCAATCAGCCGCAAGAGCGTGCTCTTGCCACAGCCCGACGGGCCCACCAGGACGGTGAACTGACCATCGGGTGTTTCGAGGTCCACACCTCGCACGGCGTGCACGTCGCCGAAATACTTGTGCACCCCGGTAAGTCTCAGGTCGGCCACTTTGACACTCAACGTTCAGGTGCTGATCGCGCGAGTATAGGCCAGTTTGGCGAACCATTTCGACTTCGTCGCCGCAGCTATGCACGACGCTTCTTCTGGTCATGCGCCAGCTCACGATGATAACATGAGGAGAAACCCCTAGGATATACAGGGTGGATCCCCGGTACGTTTCCGTTTGTTGGAACACGAACCTGGCCGTGGTGCCAGGCAAGAAAAAAAACAAACCGAGAAGGAGGAAGTCATGAAACTGCGCACACGTTTATTGGCGCCTGTTTGTGCGTTGCCGCTGCTTCTGATCCTCTCGACCGCTGAGGCCCAAGACACAACCATTAAGTTTGTCACGGCCAATCCGGAGAACAGCTACCATGGCGCGTTCGCGCTAGGTTTCAAGAAGCACGTCGAGGAGCTGTCGGACGGGCGCGTCGCGGTCGAGCTGTTCTTGGGTGGACAAATGGGCTCTGAGCAGGACAACGTGACTCAGGTCTCGACCGGCATCATGAATGTGGCTTCTATGGCGGTGAACAACGTGACGCCGTTTTCGCCGATCGTCGGATTCGCCACGTTGCCGTACATGTTCAACAACCTCGAAGAGGCGTGGGCGGTGCTGGACAGCCCGCTTCGCGATGACCTCAACGAGACAATGATCGAACAAGGCAACTTCCGGGCTATCGCCTGGATGACCGGCGGCTTCCGCGTGCTCACCAATTCCAAGAAGCCCGTTCGCACACCAGCGGATCTGCAGGGTCTTCGCATTCGCGTGGCGAAGAACGACATCATGATCGCAACCTACAAAGCCTGGGGCATCGATCCAGTACCGATGGCGTGGACAGAGCTCTTCCCCGCTCTTCAACAGAAAGTAGTGGATGGCCAGGACAACCCTTATATGGTGCTTCCGGCGGTAAAGTTTTACGAAGTCCAGAAGTACGTCACCAACATCCACTGGATTCTATGGGTTGGGCCGGTTATCGCCAACGAGGGCTGGTATCAGAGCCTCGATCCGGAGATTCGCGAGATCGTCGACGAGGCTGCGCTCAGGGCTGAGCAGGAAGAGCGAGACTGGGCGATCACGCACGAGGCCTTGTCGGTGCTGGCTGCCGTGGAGCACGGGATGGAGATCACCGTTCCGGCCGACGACGAGAAAGAGTGGATGGAGAAGGCGAAGTCGGTCTGGCCCCAGTTCTACGACGACATCGGCGGCAAGGACTTCGTCGACCGTGTCGTGGCGTTCTTGGAGGAGTATCGCGCGGCCAACTGAGAACGGGGCGTAGCGGCGGCCAGCCACGATGCTGGTTGCCGCGCCTGTTCACGTTGCCGTTGGGTCCTGTAACGGAGGACAAGCACGGAACCGTCCGCGCTCTGCGGGAGCGGCTGTGCGGAGAAGCGAGCGCATCGAACATGTACGCGCCTCGCGGGCGCTCTTTTTGCCAGTCGTGCCGTCGTCCGGTCGACCTCCAGACATGCGCCCCACCCTGAACGGTTGACGGCCGGGCGCTGGCATATTGTCGCCCCGGCCTGTTTGTCCCGCTGATTTTTTTGCCGAATGTCGTCGCAACCGATGATGCAGCAATAGGGATTGGAAGGCACGCCCATGACCAGGATGTTGCTCCGCGACTTTTACGAGAAGTTTGAACAATATTGCTGCGCCTTCCTCATCTCTGCGATGGTGTTCTGTCTGGGGACGCAGGTCTTCTTCCGGTTCGTTCTGAACGCATCCTTGACGTGGCCGGAGGAGCTCAGTCGGTTTGTGTTCATCTGGGCGGTCTACATGGGCGCCATCCTCGGCGCCAAGGAACGCATCCATATCCGCGTCACAGCGACCCAACTCCTTCTGCCCGTGCAATACCGCCGCTACATGACCATCTTCGCGGACTTGGTTTGGGTGGTGGTCAACTTGTTCTTCGCCTATCAGGGCGCCATCCAGGTCGGACACCTCCTGCGGTTCACCTATATCTCGCCTGCCCTGCAATGGAACATGGCCTATGTCTTCGGCATCGTTCCGTTCGGGTTCCTACTGATGAGCTTCCGTATCCTCGAAGGATACTGGCGAGACTATCGTCGCGGCGGTCTTCAGGCGTTGGGCCACGATCTCGTGCTCGCCCAGCGGTCCGGCGAGCCGGGAGAACCCCGGCCGTGACGCTGGTTCTTCTCTTCGGCAGCTTGGCACTCTGCCTCCTGATCGGAGTCCCGATCTTCATGGCGCTTGGTGTCGCGACGTTGGTCGCCCTCGCTGCCTCGGACATCCCGATGATCATTGTCGCCCAGACTCTGTATCAGGGTATCGACAAGTTTCCTCTTTTGGCGATTCCAAGCTTTATCTTGGCCGGGTCGCTGATGGAGTATGGGGGCGTCACCCGACAGATCGTCGATGTCATGTCGAAGTTCACCGGTCGCGTGTCCGGAGGACTCGGCATCGCCACAATCCTCGCCTGCATGTTTTTCTCGGCCATCAGCGGCTCCGGGCCAGGGACCGTCGCCGCGGTCGGCTCTGTCATGATCCCGGCGATGCTCCGGCACGGCTACGGACGGGAGTATGCGGGGGCCGTCTCGTCATCGGGCGGGACCCTGGGCATCCTGATCCCGCCCAGCAATCCGATGATCATCTACGGCGTCATCGCCCAGGCTTCGATCGTCGGCCTGTTCATGGCGGGCTTCGTCCCCGGCATTATCATTGGGCTCGCTCATTGCCTCGTGGCCTATTACGTCGCGCGTCGGTTGAACTACGGTGGAAGTGGTGAACGGTTCACCATGCGGGGCTTTCTCGCGGCCTGCTGGAGAGGCAAGTTCGCGCTCGCGACGCCGTTCATCGTCCTCGGCGGTATTTACGGCGGCGTTTTCACTCCGGTGGAGGCGTCGGTTATCGCGGTCCTCTACGGCCTGTTCGTGGGGGTCGTGATCAACCGCGCTCTCACCGTGCGTTCGATATTCAACGCCCTGACTGATGCCGCCCGTATCTCCACAGCATTGATCATTGTCGCGACGTCGACCGTCTTCGGACAGATCCTTGTGGTCAATCAGGCGCCTGCCAGGCTCGCCCATATGCTGGCGGGCGTCTCGACCGACTGGTTCGTGATCATGCTGCTGATCATTCTGGTGTTCTTCATTCTCGGCACGTTCATGGAGACGCTCTCAACCATCATCATCATGACACCCATTCTGCTTCCGGTCGTCACCCAGCTCGGTGTGGATCCAATCCACTTCGGGATCATTTTCGTGGTAACGAACGAGGTGGCTTTCCTGACACCGCCGCTGGGCGCCAACCTGTTCGTCGCCTGCCAACTCGCCCATGTCCGGCTTGAACGTCTGAGCCTCCACGTGCTGCCGCACATCGCGGCCATTGTCATATGTATCTTGATCCTGACCTACTTCCCCCAGATCAGCCTATGGCTGCCGCACCTCCTGGAATATGGCCGATAGCAACAGACGGAAGCG
>JBHICL010000308.1:0-4372 GCA_046759605.1 Alphaproteobacteria bacterium
ATACTGTTGGTCGAGGGCCTCGGCGATCTGCACGGCGTTCAAGGCCGCGCCCTTGCGCACGTTGTCGGCAACGACCCACAGGTTGAGCCCGTTCTCGACGGTGGGGTCGTCGCGCAGCCGGCTCACGTAGACCATATCCTCGCCGGCCGCCTCCACCGGTGTGGCGTAGCCTTCGTCGACCCGGTGGTCGATGACGGAGACGCCCGGGGCCTCCCGCAACGCCTCCCGCGCCGCCTCGGCCGAGACCGGCCGCTCGCACTCGACATTGATCGCCTCGGCGTGCCCGATGAAGACCGGCACGCGCACGCAGGTTGCCGTCACCTTGATGGACGGGTCGATGATCTTCTTGGTCTCCACCACCATCTTCCACTCTTCCTTGGTGGTGCCGTCGTCCATGAAGGCGTCGATGTGGGGAATGACGTTGAAGGCGATCTGCTTGGTGAACTGCTCTTTTCGGATCGGGTCGTTCACGTAGATGGCGCGCGTCTGATTGAACAGCTCGTCCATCGCCGCCCGGCCGGCGCCCGAGGTCGAATTGTACGTAGCCACGACCACGCGCCTGATGTGAAACCGATCGTGCAGCGGCTTCAGCGCCACGACCATCTGGATCGTCGAGCAGTTGGGGTTGGCGATGATGTTCCGCTTGGTGTAGCCGCCGATCGCTTCCGGATTCACCTCCGGCACGATCAGAGGAACGTCCGGATCCATGCGGAAGTGGGAGGTGTTGTCGATGACGATGGCGCCGGCCCGCGCCGCTCTGGGGGCATGGACGGCCGAAACCTTCCCCCCGGGCGAGAACAGGGCGATGTCGGTGCCGGTGAAATCGAACTCCGCCAGGTCCTGAACGCGGAGCACGTCCTCCTCGCCGAACGAGACCTGCGTGCCCTTGGATCGCGCCGAGGCCAGCGCCACGACCTCGTGCGCCGGAAACTCGCGCTCCCTGAGTACCTGGAGCATTTCGCGCCCGACGTTGCCCGTGGCGCCCGCGACGGCGAGCTTATACGTCATGGCTCCGCGCCTCCCGGGGTGCACGGCTCTCGGCAAGCCATCCACCACATATGATCGCAAGGGGGCCACGACTTACTGCAATCCGGAGAAAGTTGCAACCGAACCAGTTCCAAGGCCCGTGGCCCCTGGCCCCGCGCTATGCGGCCTGTCTGTCCAGCTCCGCCAGCAACAGATCACCCATTTCGGTGGTCGAGACCAGCCGCGCGCCGGCTTGCATGATGTCGCCGGTCCGCGCGCCGGACGCCAGCGCGTTCCGCGCCGCCTGCTCCACCAGCTCCGCATCCTCCGCCATGTCGAACGAGTAGCGCAACATCATCGCGAAGCTCAGCAACGTCGCCAGCGGATTGGCCTCGTCCTTGCCGGCGATGTCCGGGGCGCTGCCGTGCACGGGCTCATAGAGCGCGTGCCGCCTGCCGGTCTCAGGATCCACGGCGGCGAGACTGGCCGACGGCAGCATTCCCAGCGACCCCGTCATCATGGCGGCCTCGTCGGACAGCATGTCCCCGAACAGGTTATCGGTGACGATCACGTCGAACTGCTTCGGATCGCGGATCAGCTGCATGGCGCAATTGTCCGACAACATGTGCTCGAGCGTGACGTCGGGAAACTCCTCCGCGCCCACGCGCATCACCACCTCGCGCCACAGCACACCCGTTTCCATGACGTTGGACTTCTCCACCGAGGTGACCTTGCCGCGGCGCTTTCGCGCCAGCTCGAAGCCGACGCGAGCGATGCGCTCGATCTCCGCCGTCGTATAGACCTGAGTGTCGACGCCGCGCCTGCCGCCGTCGGGAAGGTCCTCGATGCCGCGCGGCTCGCCGAAGTAGACCCCGCCGGTCAGCTCGCGCAGGATCAGGATGTCGAGGCCGCGGACCACCTCCGGCTTGAGGGTCGAGGCGTCGATGAGCGCGTCGAACACGATGGCGGGTCTCAGATTGGCGAACAGGTCCAGGTCCTTGCGCAATCTGAGAAGACCGGCCTCGGGGCGGTGCTGGCGCGGCACGTCCGACCACTTGGGACCTCCCACCGCGCCGAGCAGAACCGCGTCGACGGCGGCCGCGTCCGCCATCGTCTCGTCGGTGACGGGGACCCCATGAGCGTCATAGGCGGCGCCGCCGACCAGCCCGCGGGTGATGTCGAAGGTCACGGCCCGGCGCCGGTCCATCCAGTCGATGACCCGCTCCACCTGGGTCACGACCTCGGGCCCGATCCCGTCCCCGGGCAGCATCAGCAGTTTCTTGTTGGCAGCCATGACCCGCTCTAGGTCCAGGACCGGCCGCCGTCGCTCATCCGGCGGGCCTTTCGAGCCAGGGCATTTCCGTGCGTCGCCGCTCCTCGTAAGCGGCGATGCGGTCCTCCTTCCGAAGCGTGAGGCCGATCTCGTCCAGCCCCTTCAGCAAGCACTCCCGCTGGAACGGATCGACCTCGAACCGCACCACGCCGCCGTTCGGCCGCCGGATCTCCTGCTTCTCGAGATCCACGGTGAGCTCGGGGTTCTCGGCGTCGCGCGCGTCCGCCATCAGCACGTCCACCCGATCCTGCGCGAGGCTTATGGGCAGGATGCCGTTCTTGAAGCAGTTGGTGCGGAAGATGTCGGCGACGCTGGGCGCGATGACGCAGCGGATTCCGAAGTCGAGGAGCGCCCATGGCGCGTGCTCGCGCGAGGAGCCGCAGCCGAAGTTGTCGCCCGCGACGAGGATCCGCGCCTTGTCGTAGGGCGCGCGGTCGAGGATGAACTCTCCGGTCGGGTTCCCGTCGCCATCGCGGCGAAGGTCATGGAACAATCCCGCGCTCAAGCCCGTGCGCTTGATCGTCTTCAGGAACTGCTTGGGGATGATCTGGTCGGTGTCGACGTTGACCATGGGCAACGGCGCCGCGACACCGGTGAGCACGACAAACTTTTCCATACGTGGGCGACCTCCGGCTACGAACTGGTAAGCGGCCGCGCTCAGGATAGGACAAGCTCGCGCACGTCGGCCAGCCTGCCGGCGATTGCGGCCGCCGCGGCCATGGCGGGGCTCACCAGATGCGTGCGTCCGCCGCGGCCCTGGCGACCCTCGAAGTTCCGGTTGGAGGTGGATGCGCAACGCTCTTCCGGGGCCAGCCGGTCGGCATTCATGGCCAGGCACATCGAGCACCCCGGCTCGCGCCAGTCGAAGCCGGCCTTCGTGAAAACGGCGTCGAGCCCTTCCTCCTCCGCCTGGCGCTTCACCAGCCCCGAGCCCGGCACGATCATGGCGTAAACGCCCTCGGCGACATGCCGCCCCTCGACGACACGGGCCACCGCGCGCATGTCCTCGATACGCCCATTGGTGCAGGAGCCGATGAACACCTTGTCGACGGTGATGTCCTGCATCCGCGTGCCCGGCTCGAGCCCCATGTATTCGAGGGCGCGCACCATCGCCTGCCGTTGCCGCTCGTCCGGCTCCGCCTCCGGGTCCGGAACCACGCCGGTAATCGGCACGACATCCTGCGGACTCGTCCCCCATGTGACCTGCGGCGCGATGTCGGCCGCCGCAAGCGACACCTCGCGGTCGTACCGCGCGCCGGGATCGGACACCAGGGCACGCCAGGAAGCCACCGCCTGTTCCCAGCTCGCCTCCTTCGGCGCCATGGGCCGACCTTTCATGTAATCGAACGTCGTCTCGTCGGGAGCGATCAGACCCGCCCGCGCGCCCGCCTCAATCGACATGTTGCAGATGGTCATGCGGGCTTCCATCGACAGCTCGCGCACCACGTCTCCGGCGTACTCGACCACGTATCCGGTGCCGCCCGCGGCGCCGATCGTGCCGATGATGGCCAGGATCACGTCCTTGGCCGTGACGCCGGAGGGCAGCTCGCCGTGGACGGTGACGCGCATGTTCCTGGCCGGCTTCTGCAGCAACGTCTGCGTCGCCAGCACGTGCTCCACCTCGGAGGTTCCCACGCCCCAGGCCAGCGCCCCGAAAGCGCCGTGGGTGGAGGTGTGGCTGTCGCCACAGACGAGCGTCATTCCCGGGAGCGTGAAGCCCTGCTCCGGCCCGATGATATGGACGATCCCCTGGCGGATGTCGTCCATGGCGAAGAACTCGATGCCGAACTCGGCGCAGTTCCGCGCCAGGGTCATCACCTGCAGCTCCGACTCGGGATCATCGATCCCTTCGCTGCGATCGGAGGTGGGGACGTTGTGATCGGCGACGGCAAGGGTGGCCTCGGGACACCGCACGCCGCGGCCGGCCAGCCTCAGTCCCTCGAACGCCTGTGGAGAGGTGACCTCATGCACGAGGTGGCGATCGATATAGATGAGGCAGGTGCCGTCCTCCTGACGGTCGACCACGTGCGCGTCCCAGATCTTGTCGAAAAGCGTGCGCGGCTTGCTCATGGC
>JBHICL010000309.1:0-4370 GCA_046759605.1 Alphaproteobacteria bacterium
GGGAGGCTTTCCGCGAAATGTGCGGGAGGTATGGGCAAGCCTGGTTCTTCCCTATTGTCGTGTTGCTGGTTGCGGCCCTGATCGTGCTCGGCGCGGCGGGTCCTGCCGGCGCCGTCGATGGGCGCCTTGGCGAGTTCCTGGACAAGATCCGGATTTCCGATTTCTTTCCGGAAGCGGACCGGATCGGACCCATCGAAGGCACGCCGCCCGCGGCGCCCGTCTACAAGGGCGACAGGCTGCTGGGCCATGTTTTTCTCAACTCCGACGCCGTGAGCTCCATCGGCTACTCCGGGAAGCCCATCCACATCGTCGTGGGGCTCGATCCCAACGGAGCGATCACCGGCGCGGAGCTGGTGGGGCATAGCGAGCCGATCGTTCTCGTGGGCATACCCGAGAAGCGCGTCGCTGACTTCATCACCGGCTACGCGGGCGAAAGCGCCCTGGCCTTCGCGGCGCCCGAGGTGCGTGAAGCTCTGCCCGTCGACATCGTGAGCGGCGCCACCGTCACCATCATGGTGATCGACGATTCCATCAAGCGCTCCGCCTTGAAGATGGCCCGGACCCTTGGCCTCGGGGATCTCCGGCCAACCTCGGCCAGGCCAGCGGCGGCGCGGTCCATCGATCCCGCGCGGTCCGAGGTGCGCGACTGGGAGGCGCTTGTCGGCGACGGGTCGGTGCGGCGCCTCAACCTCTCGATCGCGGACGTGAATCGGGCGTTTGCGGATGCGGGCAATACGGTGGCGGCCAGCCGGCAGGAGTCCGACGATCCGGCGGACACTTTCATAGATCTCTACACCGCACCGGCGACCGTCCCGTCCATAGGCCGCAGTCTCCTGGGCGAGGCGGAGCACCGGCTGCTCACCGAGCGCCTCGGCCCCGGTCAGCACGCGGTCCTCAT
This sequence comes from Alphaproteobacteria bacterium, assembly GCA_046759605.1. Classification (GTDB taxonomy): domain Bacteria; phylum Pseudomonadota; class Alphaproteobacteria; order UBA6615; family UBA6615; genus JBHICL01. The sequence continues at coordinate 899 of JBHICL010000309.1, forward strand.
CGCGGCCAATGGCCCCTACTCGTTCAAGGGCTCGGGCTACGTCCGCGGCGGCATCTTCGACCGCATCCAGCTTATCCAGGGCGAGCAGAGCGCCCGTTTCAGGGACCGCAACCACAAGCGCCTCGGCGAGATCATGGCGGAGGGCGCGCCACACTTCGACGAGATCGGCCTGTTCGTGATCCCCGAGGGGACCGCGTTCAATCCGGCCGAGCCCTGGCGCCTTCAGCTCCTGGTGCAGCGCTCGACAGGTGCGATCGAAAAGGCCTTCACGACATTCAGCCTCCCGTACGCGCCGCCCGAGCGTTACCTCCTGGCGGAAGCGAGCCCGGTCTCGCCTGGCGCGCTGGACGAAGGATCGGGCGACGAGGGCGCTCCTCTCTGGCAGCGTATCTGGAGGAGCCGCGTCGTCGACATCACGGTAGCACTCGCCGCGATCGGCCTCCTGACGGTCATCTTCTTCTTCCAGGATTGGCTGGTGAAGCGGCCGCGGCTGGCCTACTGGGTGCGCATCGGCTTTCTCGTCTTCACCGTCGGCTGGCTCGGCTACTACGCCCAGGCCCAGCTCTCGGTGGTCAACACACTCACATTCGCGAACGCGCTGCTGACGGACTTCCACTGGGACTACTTCCTGACGGACCCGCTTATTTTCATATTGTGGTTCTCCGTCGCCGCCTCGCTCCTCTTCTGGGGACGGGGGGCGTATTGCGGCTGGCTGTGTCCGTTCGGTGCGTTGCAGGAGCTGCTGAACAAGCTTGCACGGCTCGTCAAGGTGCCACAGCTGGCTGTGCCGTGGGCCGTGCACGAACGCGTATGGCCCGTCAAGTACATAATATTCCTCGGTCTGTTCGGCCTCTCCCTTTCGTCTCTGGCGCTCGCCGAGCGGATGTCCGAAGTGGAGCCGTTCAAGACGGCAATCGTTCTTCGTTTCACGCGTGACTGGCCGTTCGTGGTCTATGCCGGAGTGCTGCTGGCGGCGGGCCTTACGATCGAAAGATTCTTCTGCCGCTACCTCTGCCCCTTGGGGGCCGCTCTGGCCATTCCAGGACGCATCCGGATGTTCGAATGGCTCAAGCGCTACCGGGAGTGCGGCTCGCCGTGCCAGATCTGCGCCCAAGAGTGCATGGTCCAGGCGATCCACCCCAACGGCCGTATCAATCCCAACGAGTGCCTCTACTGCCTGCACTGCCAGACCGTCTACTGGGACGACCACAAATGCCCCGTGATGATCGAGCGGCGGCAGCGGCGCGAGCGACGCCTCGCCCTGCAGTCCAAAGCCATGCGGTCGCCGGCATGAAAAGGGGGCCAACCCATGGGAGGAACACATCTTGCCACCCAGCTTCAAGGAGGAAAGCAAGAATGCCAGACGGAATTGAAAGCAATGGCGGACTGACGCGTCGGGAGCTCATGAGCTCCAGCGCCGGCGCCGCCACCGCGTTGGGCCTTGGGCTGGCCACCGGGGCGGCGGGTGTCGCCGGCGTGGCCGGCGGGGTCACCCTCGGTTCCAGGAAGGCGGGCGCGGCGGAGGCCACCGTCGCGCCGGGCGACCTCGACGAGTACTACGGCTTCTGGAGCTCGGGTCAGACCGGTGAGCTCCGGGTTCTCGGCGTGCCGTCGATGCGCGAGCTGATGCGGGTGCCAGTGTTCAACCGCTGCAGCGCCACCGGCTGGGGCCAGACCAACGAGAGCCGCAAGATCCTTACCGAAGGGCTAACGCCCGAGACCAGGGATTTCCTGGAGACCCGCGGCGGCGTTTGGCTGAACGGTGACGCCCACCATCCGCACATGTCGTTCACGGACGGGACCTACGACGGCCGCTACGTCTTTCTGAACGACAAGGCGAACACGCGGGTCGCCCGCATCCGCATGGACGTGATGAAGTGCGACAAGATCATCGAGATCCCCAATGCCGCGGACATCCACGGTATGCGGCCGCAGAAGGTCCCGCGTACGGGCTACGTCTTCGCCAACGGCGAGCACCGTATCCCGATCCCCAACGACGGCAAGATCCTCGACGAGCCCGACAAGTACCACGCGATCTTCACCGCCATCGACGGCGACGAGATGACGGTCGCCTGGCAGGTGATCGTCGACGGGAACCTCGACAACGTGGATGCGGACTATCAGGGCAAGTACGCCTTCTCCACCTGCTACAACGCCGAGGAAGGCGTCACGCTCGAGGAGATGACCGCCAACGAGCAGGACTGGGTGGTCATCTTCAACATCGCGCGCATCGAGGAAGCGGTGCGCAACGGGGACTTCGAGCGCATCAACGGCGTGCCCGTCGTCGATGGCCGCGAGGGCTCGCGCTACACGCGCTACGTCCCCATCTCGACGAGCCCGCACGGGATCAACACCGCACCGGACCTCCGTCACGTGATGATCGCCGGCAAGCTGTCGCCGACGGTCTCGGTGATGGACGTGAACCTGCTGGACGATCTGTTCGACGACAAGATCGAGCCGCGCGGGGTCATCGTCGCCGAGCCCGAGGTCGGCCTCGGACCGCTCCACACCGCGTTCGACGGTCGTGGCCACGCCTATACGACGGTGTTCCTCGACAGCCAGATCGTGAAGTGGGACATCGAGAAGGCGCGGCGGCAGTTCGCCGGCGAAGGAGTCGATCCCATCGTCCAGAAGCTCGACGTCCATTTCCAACCCGGTCACAACCACACCTCGATGGGCGAGACCAAGGACGCCGACGGCAAGTGGCTCGTTTCCCTGAACAAGTTCTCCAAGGACCGCTTCATCAACGTGGGTCCCTTGAAGCCGGAGAACGAGCAGTTGATCGACATCTCGGGCGACGAGATGAAGCTCGTGCACGACGGGCCGACCTTCGCCGAGCCCCACGACTGCATCGTCGTCCATCGCTCCATCGTGAACCCGCTGCAGGCGTGGGATCGCAACGATCCGGTGTTCGAGGATGCGCGCAGGTGGGCCGAGGCGGACGGCGTCGATCTGGAGAACGCCGCGGACGTGATCCGCGACGGCGGCAGGGTGCGGGTCTACATGTACTCCATCGCGCCGAAGTTCAGCCTGGACCAGTTCTCGGTGAAGGAGGGTGACGAGGTGACCGTCATCATCACCAACATGGACGACGTCGATGACCTCACCCACGGCTTCACCCTGGCGAACTATGGCATCGCCTTCGAGATCGGCCCGCAGGCGACGGCGTCGGTGACGTTCACCGCCGACCGGCCGGGAGTCCACTGGTTCTATTGTCAGTGGTTCTGCCACGCGCTCCATATGGAGATGCGGGGCCGCATGCTGGTCGAGCCGCGGACGGCGTGATGGTCACACGTCTCCGCGTGCCGAACGGGATCCTAGCGGCCGGGCTCGGCCTGGCCGCCGGGATCCTGCTGCTGCCGGGTATCTTGTGGGCTGCCACGGTGCGGGTGCCAACGGGGGGCGACGGATTGGCGCGCGCCATCTCCGCGGCGCAAGCAGGCGACACACTGGTCCTGGAGCCCGGGGTGCA
>JBHICL010000310.1:0-4346 GCA_046759605.1 Alphaproteobacteria bacterium
TCCGGGCGTAGGCCGTGCGCGCACGAGTCAGAAAATGGATCGCGTAGTCGACCGCGCGGAGGCAGCATCCGCACGCGCCTCGACCAAAGCCTCCAGCGCCGAGAGGAACGCGGATTTTGTCTCGACGCCCTGTGCCTGGTCGGGGGCAATTGCGTCCAGCTCGCCGAAGACGGCGGCCGCGGCCGTTAGACCCTCGTCGAGCGCAACCTGCCGCCGCGCTTTGAGGCGGACGAGAAACGCGTCCACGTATTCGGCGAGGCTCTCTCCGTCCTCGCCCGGCTCCAACGCCAGATAGGCCATGTAAGTGCCGCCGAAATGCTCGTTGAGCACGCGGTCGGCGACGCGGATGGGATGGGACGACTGGAACCACTTGACCGGGTTGTCGTTAATGTTGATCTGCGCAATGCCGTAGCCTGCCACCGCAACCGCCACTATGGTCAGTGTCAACACGAGCTTGGCCCGACGGTATGTCGCCCCGCCGAGCCGCGCGAGCCAGCGGCTCATGGCTGTCCCGTCGCCCTGGCCGCGGTCGGAGCCCCGGTGGCCGAAGCCGGCGAGCTTTTCCTCGGGGATGAAGGTGACGAAGGCCGGCACGAAGGTGATCGTCCAGAACCAGGCCAGTAGCACGCCGATGGCCACGAATACGCCGAAGACCTGGACCGGCGGGATGGGGGTGAGCGCCAGCGAAGCGAAGCCCGCTGCCGTCGTCAGTGATGTGAACAGCATCGGCTTGAAGAGATCGTCCATCACCTCGCGCATCGTGCGCCGGCGGTCCCGCGTCCGCGGGTAGCGGTCGAAGAACTCAGAGAGAATGTGCACCGCATCCAGTACGGCGATGGGCATGATGAAGATCGGAATCATCGAGCTCATGATGTGGATCGTATTGCCGGTGATCACGAGCAGCGCCATCGTGCTCCCGGCCGACACCATGGCCACGATCATGGGCGCGAGGATGAGCCGGACGTGGCGGAAGAACCACCACATCACCAGGAAGATGACGATCATCGCCAACGGCGCCGAAATCCCCATCTGAATGAACATTTCCACCCCGAATGTGTCCTCGGCCACCGGGAGGCCGGTGATGTAGACCGCGTCGCCCGTCTGTCCCCAGCCCGCGACCTTATCGAGCAGCGCCCCGCGCACCCGGTAGCTCAGATCCTTGCTGGTCAGCGGCAGGTAGAGACTGAGCGCCTTGCCGTCCTCGCTTACCAGCGTGCCGTCGAACAGCGGAATCTCGCGCGCCCGGTCGCGCACGGCGAGCGCCTCCTCCCGCGTCTTCGGCGGCGCCGGCATGAGCCAGTCGAAGCTGACCGCGCCGAGGCCGGCCTGCTCGATGTTATCCACCAGCGAGGGCGCCAGGATGTCGGGCTCGACCACGCCGATCCGGCGTTCCGGATCCCTGGGGTCCGGCCACTTCAAGGTGAGGGCGAACTCGGCAAGGTCGTAAATCCGTGCCAGCGACTCGACGTTGAAAACGCCGTCGGGGTTCGTCTCGTTGGCGATGCCGACGACCACGATGTCGTGAAGCGAGAACTCCCGCTTCTTGTCGTTGTGGAAGACGCGTACCGGCTCGTCCGGCGAAAGCATGTTCTCCGGGTCGGTGTCGATCGCCACCGGGTTCAGCACCCTGGCGCTTTCCGGCCAGAGGGTCGGCAGCCCCGCCAGCGCGAACAGCGCCAAGGTCGTGAGCAACATCGTCCAGGTGACGAGCTTGGGGTGGCCGGATGAAAGGCCCACAACCCCCGTACCATGCTTGGTTTCCATCTCGTTCGCTCTTCCAGATTCTTTCCAATGACCTTTCAGCATCCGCGGTGTTGTTCGCAGCACCCGGCCGCCTGACGACTGACCGCTCGCCCTACCACACCCACTTCGGGCTCCTCGTAGCCCCGCGCCGGATCTTCCACAGGTAGTATTCGGCGAAGAATCTCTTCGCCCAGAGCCATCTCTTGCCCTTGCTCATCTTGGAGACGTTTCGAGGCGGTCGAATCGGATCGGCGACCATGTGCGCCGCTTCGTCGCCCATATCCATGATGCATTCCGCCATCAGCTCGTGCGATGTCTTCTCGCCGCCATGGATCTCGACAGCGATGTTTTGCGCGGCGATCCTGGCCATCTGCTCCGTCATGTGGCCCGTCTTCGGAAAGTTCACCGGTACCGGTGTTTCCTCGACCGGGGGGAAGGCGACGGCGACCCCGACCGCGTATATGTTCGGGAAGTCCTTGTGCCGGTAATACCTGTCCACCGGGATGAAGCCCTTGGGATTGCCGAGGCCCGATGAATCAGCGACAGCCTTGACGCCGGCGAGCGGTGGAATGATGAGGGAGTAGCGCGTTTCGAGAGCCTTACCGTCGGCAAGCTCCACTGACTCCTCGGTGATCTTGGAAACTTCTACGGACGTGAGATAGCGGATGTCGCGTTGCTCGAATTCGCCCTCGAAGAATTGGCGGGCTTTGCCGAAGCCGCCGACGCCGAAGTGACCGACAAAGGGCTCCGGTGTAACGAAGGCGATCGGCACCCGGTGTCGGAGCTTGCGTCGCGCCAGCATGTAATGGATTTCGAAGACGAACTCGTAGGCAGGGCCGAGGCAACTCGCCCCGGGCGCGCAGCCTACAACCACTGCACCGGGGTCCTGGAGAAACCTCGCCCAGGCGTCCCTTGCCTCCTCAGCCTCGACCGGGGACATGAGCGAATGGCCCGGGCCATCGAACGGACCGAGGCCGGGCAAGGCCTCATTGGCGCTGCGATGGCCTGTGGCGACGACGAGGAAGTCATAATCGTCGACCCCCGCCTCGGTGTGGACCTTCCGTTGGCCTGGATCGATCCGCAGGACCGCCGACTCGACGAAGCCGATCCCCTTGCGTTTCAGGGGCCGTTCCAGATCGAACGAAATGTCCGAGATGGTCTTGGTTCCCATGGCGACCCACGGGAGTGAGGGGATGAAGATAAACCGGCGTTCCCGAGAGATAACTGTGATCTCGCAAGTCCGTCCGGGCAACCGACGCCGTAGCTCATAGGCTGAGGTCAGCCCTCCGAACGAGCCGCCAATGACAAGGATCTTCACGATCTCGATCCTCGCGCTGTCAAGATGGCGCGCCGGCTGCGGGGCCGATTAGATATCGGCTCCGCCGCGTTCCACCGGTAGACCGGCGAGTTTCCATTCCGGCAGGCCGTTGTCCAGCCGCCGCGCGGTGAAGCCCTGGCCACGTAACTCCGCGACCGCCTCGAAAGCCAACACGCAGTAGGGTCCGCGGCAATATGCGACCACCTCCAGGTCCTTTGGCAGTTCATCTACCCGGCGTCTCAGCTCCTTCAGCGGGATGTTGACGGCGTAGGGCAGATGGCCGGCGGCGAATTCCTCCGGCGGCCGGACATCGAGGACGGTGACCAGGCCTTTGCCGGCGCGCTGGAGTAGTTCCTCCGACGACACGGGTTCGAAACTGTCCTTCGAGCGGAAATAGCCGGACACCAGCTTCTCCACCTCCGCGAGGTTGTTCTCGGCCACGCTGCGCAGCGACCCAAGCAGCGTGACCACGGCTTCGTCGGCGAGCCGGTAGTGGACGTAGTGGCCCGATTTGCGGGCCGTAACCAGACCCGCCCGCCGCAGGTGTTGGAGGTGCTGGGAAGCGTTGCCGATGGTAAGCCCCGCCAATCGGGCCAATACCTCCACACTGCGCTCTCCCTGCGCCAGAAACTCCAACAGCTCTAGGCGGTGACCATGGCTCATCGCCTTGGCAACCGTCGCGAACTGGGCGAACAGCGCTTTCTTCGCCTCAGCGCTTGAGATTGTCAATTGTTCCATTAATAAATTGAATAATGTATAATTCTACATATGTCAACACAAGGCGGGCCGGCAGGAGCGAACGGACTACGGGTGACCCGTGATCCGGCGACCAGTAAGCAGCCAGCTGGTCGCGCTCCAGTTGTGTGAACCGTGTCAAACGGAGCGGCCACGGCTCTGGTTACCCTATTCCTGGAGAAAGCGGATGAAAGCTCTGTTCATTCTTAACGATCCGCCCTACGGCACCGAGCGTTGTTACAACGGCCTGCGCCTCGCACTTGGCCTGTTGAACAACGATCCGGACGCTGAGATTACGGTATTCCTAATGGCCGACGCCGCGGTCGGTGCGAGAACAGGTCAGAAGACACCGGACGGCTATTACAATATCGAACGCATGCTGAACCGGGTCCTGGCGGACACTGGACAGGTGTTGATCTGTGGGACCTGCATGGACGCCCGAGGGCTTACTGACGACGATCTAATAGGCGGCGCGCGGCGTAGCACGATGGGAGAGCTCAGCGCGGCCACACTCGCAGCCGACAAGGTGCTCGTCTTCTAGACTAACAAC